>JAQTZK010000104.1 GCA_028687815.1 Candidatus Altimarinota bacterium
TTACGAAATATTGTCTACATGGGGATGGGGGAACCATTTCTCAACTATGAAAATCTGAAGCGATCTATTGAAGTAGTGGGAACTCAGAAGAAACTCGACATTTCTATGCGACGAATTACAGTTTCTACTTGTGGTATTATTCCCGGAATCAACAAGATTGCGGAAGATTTCCCTCAGGTATCACTCGCGGTTTCACTTCATGCCCCCAATGATGTTGCTCGTGAACGAATCATGCCAGTAGAAAATACTTATCCAATCGACAAGCTCATGGAGGCGCTCGACCAATATGTAGCCAAGACGAATAAGCGGATTTTTTATGAGTATATTATGATTTCTGGTATCACGGATCGTATAGAATATGCTCGCGAACTGGCAGAACTCCTGAAGGATCGAATGGCACATGTGAATTTTATTCCTTACAATCCGGGAGAGGGAATTATGGGTGATGGCATGCTTCCTACTTCCAAGCTCATTATTGCTAAATTCCAAAGAGAATTAGAAAAAGCCGGAGTTCCATCTACGGTTCGCCATACCATGGGAGACGATATAGATGCTGCGTGCGGTCAACTCGCACTCAAAGAAAATGGGGAGTCACTCGCAACAGAACAAGGTCGCTCGATAGGGAGGAGACCTCAATAAAATGTGAACTTAGCGTTCAAATCTGCGTTTCCTCGCTCTCCGTACCTGAGTACGGTTCGCTGCAGTACTCGATTTTCACGCGAATTTCATCATTTTCTTGAGGTCTTGGGAGTTTTGTGGAAGTGATTTGGTGGATTGTATCGGGTAGTGGTTTGGGTTTTGAGAGAGTTTTTTTTGGAGTAGTTTTTTTTGATGTTTTAGAAGTATGGAAAAAGAAAATAGAGGTACGATACTTTCGATGATTTGGCCGATGATGTCGGAATACCGCTCGGTATTTTCAAAGATTTGGTGGATAGTTCCAGCAACGATTTTGGTAGTTTTGGCACAATTGATGGAGCCTTATGTATACAAACTTTTAGTGGATAGTCTTTCTTGAGATCTTTCGCCTCATGAGGCAGTAAAAACTCTCATTCCAGTCGTAGTACTCTGGGGATGAACGGTATTACTCTCTATAGTGGTTGAGCTTTTTCGAAACTTTTTTTGCCATTACTATATGCACCGGGAGTGGGCTAATGTACTTGGTCATGGGATGAAGAATTTTTTGGATAAAAATTATGGATTTCATCTACAGATGAATAATTCAGAAAAGATCAAAGTGTTTAATCGTGGGGTTGATGCTACCTATGATATAACCCAAAAAATGATTCTCAATGTTTCCCAGTCATTTTTGTTACTGATTGGATATATCGGACTCGTTTTTTGGATGAATTGGCAATTGACCGTTACTCTTTTGATCATAACCCCCTTCTTATTGATTGGACCTATTTATCTGGGAAATCACGTCCATAAGGCTCAAAAACTAGTCTCCAAACTTTGGGATAAGGTATATTCTTTTTCGGGGGATAGTATTATGAATATTCTTGTAGTGAAACTATTTCACCGCATTGATTTTACGGTATCACTCAATCGTGCGTCGGTGATTGCTGCAGCCAAGGCACAGGCAAAATTGAGTTATATTTGGTCGTTTTTAGAGGCTTTTTCTCAAGGAATCAACTTATTCCTGAGTTTATTTGTACTGATTGTTTCTTTGTATTTTTATACCAAAGGCTTAGTAGGACTTGGGGATATTATTTTCTTCGTCACGATTGCTAACAAACTCGCGGTCCCATTTCTTCAATTAGAATCTATTTATCGTGAACTGGTACGTCAGACGGCCTATTATGCTAAATATCGAGAAATTTTGGATATGCCAGGTGAAGTTGATATGGGTACTAAGGTGTTTCCCTCTACGTATTCGAACATCCGTTTTGAAAATGTAACCTTTACCTATCCAAATACCACTCGTGAAATCTTGAAAGGAGTTAATATTGAGTTGCGACGTGGAGAAAAAGTGGCCCTAGTGGGACATACTGGTTCTGGAAAATCTACCATAGCAAATCTGGTTACCCGATTTTATCTTCCTTCTACTGGAGTAATTTCCGTTGACGGAATTTCGATCCAAGATTTCACTCTTCAAAGTTATCGTGAGCAGTTTGCGGCTGTATTTCAAGATACTACGCTCTTCAATGATACACTCCGATTTAATTTGGAGTTTGTAAAAGATGGACTCACCTTCGAGCAAATTCGAGATGCATGTCGAGAAGCAAATATTCTGGATTTTGTAGAATCTCTGCCCGATGGTTTTGAAACTATTGTGGGCGAAAGAGGTCTCAAACTTTCGGGTGGAGAAAAGCAACGAATTGCGATTGCGCGCGCTATTCTTGCTGACCCAACTCTGCTTATTCTTGATGAGGCTACTTCAGCTCTTGATGCGAAGACGGAAAAACTGGTTTCTGACGGCTTAGAAAAACTTATGATAAATCGAACTTCCATTATCATTGCTCACCGACTTTCAACTATTAAACGTGCTGATAGAATATATCTCCTCGAGAATGGAGAAGTGTTGGATAGTGGATCACACGATGAGTTGTATCTATCTTCTCCAGTATACAAAGAAATGGTAGATTATCAGAGGAATGGTTTTGTAGAGTAGTGATTATGCAATGCGTGATTTCATAACAGAATCCTTTTTTGCAAGTTCAGAAACCACCAACACAACGGCTGCATAAATATCACGATGCTCAATGCCACTTCCATATTTTGAAACATTCCCATTATAGTCTCGTAACTGGAGAAATTGTTTCTGCAGATCTAAATTTTCTCGGGTACTCTTAAAAATATTTCGGACTTGTGAGATTTCTGATTGTGGAAGTTGGTCTTGCACTCTTCGAACTACTAGTGATAAAAAACTACTGGAATTGAGAGTTTTAATTCTTTTTTCTACAAAATTACTTATTTTTTCAGGGACTCACTGGGTTTCGATGCGATTTTCAAGGGCGGACATATAAACGCTCCCTATAGTAAGATTAACACTTGGTTCATCTTTCTTGGCGAGTAATCCAGGTATGAGTCATCGAATTTTCTTATACGATACTGGTCATTCTTGAAATATACCAATCAGTTCTCGAAGCTCTTTTGGTGCTGATTCAGGTAGATCACGTATATCTATTTTTGAATAATGAGCTGCGTAGAGCTGAGGTCGTGATTCGAGATCACGAATTGGTGCTCCTGTCAGTTGCATATACCCTTTCGACCCTTTGATATTTTTCGCGTTGTGAATAAATCGTGACTCATGCCCAATGAGTGCTCTGATTTGTATTTCATCGAGTCCAAGTTTTTGTAT
>JAQTZK010000105.1 GCA_028687815.1 Candidatus Altimarinota bacterium
AGAAATATTGCCAAATGGTACCTCAATGAGTCAAAATCCAAATCTTATCAGGCGCGAAACTGGCGAATTGATCCTAAATATGCGGCACTATTCCAAGAATTTCGGAGCGATGAATTTTACCATCTGAAAAATCTAGTAGAAGTAGTGATGCGTGAAATTGTAGAAATTACGCTGGTAGCTGAGGGATTTACGAAAGTTCAAGTATATCGTACCAGTGATACTGATGATGTAACTGCCGGGGCTGATCTTATAGCTAGACTCCAAAAATCTGATGGCTCTAAGCAAACTTTTGCCATTGATCTTGCGGTATCAAGCAATACAAAATACCTTGAGAAAAAGCAGGAAAGAACCCATACAAGGTGTCGAGAATACAATGCCTACATGGGAAAAGCTTCGGATACTCCCATGGCTCGTGAGGTACTTGCTATAGCTCCAGAAGTAATGGGATATTATCTGGTACAGTACCTCAAAGCTATCGGTCAAGGTAAAACCCTCAACGATGCTCAAAAACTGCAACTCTTTGAGTCAGCACAAAAACAAACAGTTAGCACTACTCGCGAGCATACACAATCACGAGTAAATTCCGTCATACAAGTCACTTCTACTCACTAATATTTGGATATGAAATCCCATGAACCTACCTCCACATCTACCTTCGTCCCCCCTTGGGAAATAAGTCTAGAGCGAACTATTCTTCCGGTGGAGCGAATTACCCTAGAGGAAATCCCACCATCGGATGCTGCTGTATTGCAAGATGAGGCTGTGACACGAACCGTGAATATATTACGTGATAAAATTTCAGGGTCTTAAAATTATTCTGTATTTGAGATACAAAAAAACTCCATGACGGAGTTTTTTTAGTTATATCTATCGCTTATCTAGTGAGACAAGACATACCAACCCAAGGTTGACCTGCACATTTTGTAGTACCCTCAGGATCTGCATCATTACCATATATGTTATCTAAGCATCAATTATTTCTTTGTGCCAAAATGGTACTAGTAGCACCATATCATAGGCAAGCATGTTGTAAACATTCAACATCCATAGTACCCACATCAGTAGAGCAATTGGTAGCTACTTCAGTTGCTTTTTGTACTGACCATCAATAATTGATCCAATTATTATAGATTGCATCATAGTAAGCTTGTCTTGAAGCAAAGTTTACTTGTTTGACATACAGAGGATCACCCTTTTGTGCGCTTGGCGTTGGTATGCTCAATAATCTTGTGTTTACGTCATTGAACCACGCGGCAGACATAGTGTCACCACTATTAATGGTTTGGGTTACTACACTACTAATGGTCGCAGCATAGGCAAGTCCACTTACAATAATAGAGGTTGCTACTATCGAAAGAAGGGTTTTTGCAGAAAAGGCTTTCATAAAAAATGAGGTTATAAGGAAATTGTAGTATAAGTGAAGGGGATATGCAAGACTTTTTTACTTTTTCTCCAACTTCTTCTACCCATATATCCAAGGAGCGATAGTATTGAGAATCAAAGCCATCAAAAACAAGAGCACCAGTCCTCCAACCAGCTTACTTATTCGCTGTACGGCTGCTGTCTGTTGTTTGGTATCTCAGGCACTCGTAGCATACTGAAATCCAGAGAAAACAATCATAAGTACTCCTAGTAATGCCGTGATGAACGTAGCATATTTGATAAGTCCACCAAGCATAGCTTGAACTGTCGCAAATCCACCAGCAACCGTACACTTGAATTTTCTCCCCGTTACTCAGGTGCCAGTTCCCTCAGGTACACAATCTGCTCCAGGAATTTTTTCAGTGACGATGACGGTAACCCCAGATCAAGCTGCATATGTAGTATTTTGAAAAAAAGTGAAACCTAGCAGTAAACAGAGTCCACTCAAAATTATGCGAATAGAATTTTTCTTGAACATACTCTCAAAAGATAACAATATCTAGCTTAGATTTACCTTTTATACGAAAAATGCAAATCTATTTCGGTTATTTTTTGGCTTGAAGCTCATGTGGATGATGGTGAGCTATGAAGGCTTTGAGAATCTGACGATTAATCAACTCGCTTTTACTTGGAATTTGGCAAATGAGTTGAAGTATTCCAAGAGCATCTTCTTTGGGTATATCAAAAATTTTTCGGTATTTTCGGTATTCTTTGCCAATATTGAAGATGATTTCTCCCAAGGGGTCCTGTACTGCGAATGTTAGAGTATGCCTATTATATAGGAATGCTTGGGGATGATTCATATCCCATGGACCACTGTAGAGATATAGATCGGTTGCTTCATAGTTTTCAGTCACATCATAAAATCAGATAGTATTTTCGATAATGTTTTCCTGAATATCAATTACTACATTTGGATCTATATGTTCAACCAAAGGATTTGTTGAAATTGATTCTAGTTTATTTACGAAAGACGTAAGTGCTTCCATGGAACCATTGGACTTACGATAGAAATAACACCATGCTTTCATAAGTGAAACTGTTTGCTGGTACAGGCGAATTCTTGCTAAACTTGTTGTATTGATATTACTAATTTCCAGCTCACCCACATCAAACGTACGCGCCGGTTGTCTATCAAACTCGAAAGACTCAAGCATGGTATCTCCATGTAAATTTCCGAACATTCGATAGTGTTTTGTTCCATTGAATACTCGTTGCCCCTCGAATTCTTGGTTAAAATGTTCATAATATCCAGCATGAAGTAATTCCAATTTGGTTCTTGTATCAAGTTGTTCAACTTCCCTTGCGATTGGAGGAGTTATAAGTTTGCTGCACATAGCTGGATATTTTTCGAGAAGTGCAAAAACAAGACCAACTTCATTTCCAACACTTACATTGGTGTTTGTCTTCATTTCTAACGTCTCTGCAAGATATGTTTGTACAAAATGCATCACATCTTCACTTTGAGGTTGTCGAGAATTTCGAAGATTTTGGACGAAATGGTCGACATGAGATAGGGCTCCGTGACTAAATATATCAGTAAAATTACTCAAAAGATGTAAAACTCCTTTGTCTTGAATCGTGCTGAAAAGTTCTGGTTTTGGAATAAAGTGAGGAATATTCATGGAAATAGTAAAATTTAAGATTCAACCGAACGGGCTAAAGATTTCAAAAATATTTCTGTGAGATCAATTTCTTTACCATCAATTTCGTTTTGGATAGCAATTCTGGTGGTATCTTCACAGATATTTTTGAGATTTCGACCAGATATTTTGCCAACAAATGGGGTAAATGAAGCTGGTGAAATATGGATGAGATCAGGAAGATAGTGAGTAACGATTTGCAATATTTCTCATTCATTGGGGAGTCGAAAGAATTG
>JAQTZK010000022.1 GCA_028687815.1 Candidatus Altimarinota bacterium
GTTGGGCATGTTTTCTACGGCTTTTTCTGGTTCTAAACAGGACCTAAGTGCAGAAGAGCAGGTGCAACTTCTAATTAGCTTTACCGCAGACGATATGCAACTTGTAGGTATGAAGAAACAACTCGCAAAAATGCGAGGATCAGTTGGTGAATTTTCTGATGAAAATAAAAAACAAGAGTATCAAAACGAGGTAAATAAGCTCGAAACTCAGATCCGTGATTTTGATGCTAACTGGAGCAGAAAAGAACGCGAAAGAATTGAAGCTGCAAAAAAAGCGGTTTTGGATCAACTCACAGAAATTGAAAAAATTGAAGGCAGTGGATCAGTAGATATAAGTGGAATGATCAATTCATCAAGCGGTACAACTGAGCCACAAACAAATACTGGTATCCGAGTGCCAAATATTGGAATTAAGAGTCTATCCGGATCAGTGGTATTGCCAATCATTCCAACCGTACTTCCTCCAAAAACTAGTTCTGGTACGGTACTTCCAAAGCCAATCTTACCCACTCAAGGAGTAAGTCTTCCAGCAAAACCTATTGGAATAAAAACTCCCACCTCAACCGTAACACCAAAAATAGTAAGTCCTATAGCAACTCCTAGGTAGGGAGTCTAAGTTTTTTGGTAAGCTTTACGGGAGGTCTAGTATTTTTACCAACAAGTAACACGAGCAGAAGCACCAGCCAATGAACGATTTCAAAGTGATGGAAACATCCAGCAAAAATCGCTATCACTAGAGTTGATTCAAAAACAAGATTATTTTCAAAGCGCATTTTTCGATACCAAATCCTGAGCCCATAGCCTATACCCCAAAGCCCAAATATTCCAAATTTAAAGAAAATATCTAGCCAAGTATTATGGAGGTGTAAGAGGATAAAATCTCTCGGAATATAGTTTCACAATGCAGATGATCTATTTTCATTGAGATAAGTCAATAAGCTTGCCTGCGGTGTACCCCAAAGAAGTGTTGAGGGATGTTGCACAAGGTACCAAAGTGATTCTCCCCAGATGGTCAGACGAGTCAAAAGAGAAAGGTATTTATCATCGGAAGTTCCTTGTGAGAGCAATATCCACTGTAAGCCAGTAATTCCAAGGAACAATAAGCAGAAAATATACCACCATTTTGGAGCTCATGCTACATAACACAAGGCACCTGCATAAAATAAACACGCAATAAAAAAGAGTGAGAGTGAACCAGTTATAAAAATAATTCCCAGCATCACGAAACCCACCAACCATTTCCATCTTTGATTCTGTCCTAGCAAAACTATTGGTAGAAATAATAAATGATACAGCGCAAGACTATTCGGGTTTCCTATGGTAGAAAATACACGACTTTCTCCAAAACTGGTTCCATATTCAATAGGATCTAGGCCTATTTTTTGAACCACTGCATAAAGAGATACAAAAAATAAGGCAGCAAATGAGGCACGAATTGAGAAATTATATTCCTTGGTAGTCAATCATGATCCATACATCACCAAAACTCACAGAAGACAAAATGAATAGAATCCCATGAAAAATGGCTGATTTCCAAAAAATTCTACCAGTACTTGAGCCCCTTGAAGCACATGAATTCCAAAAACACTAAACATGACTCCGATAACGATAATAAGTCCTTTTTGATATTCAAAAAAAGGTTTACTACTTGGAAAAATAGAACACCAAAAGACTATAAGAAAGAGTAGCAAAGATATCACGGCCAATTTCAGTCATTCATAGGCTCAAAAACCACCAATGACGATAGGAATTCCCAAAAGGATGAGAAGATGCGAGAAAACAAGTGGCGCGCAGAAAAAAAGTAGCGCAGGTAACCACCCCATGCTATTCGAGAGTAACCTTTAATTCATATACTTCACCCAAAGTATACATCACTTGTGCAAAAAAAGTTGGCTGTGAGGCATCAGAAGAAAATTCTATCTTTGATTTTTGGCTATTTTTCCAAACGATTTCCATCGGTTCACCAATATCTGATAAAGAATCATAGAGTGCATCAAGGTTTCGTCCGAAATACTCAGGAAAAGAAAAAACTTTGGCAACTTCATCATAAAATGTTTCTACTCCAGTGAAGTTATTTCCATCAATAATATATTGTTTCATAATTGAATGATTGAAGATAGTATCTAAAATAGTAATTTTTCGTCTGAATTATCCGCCAAGTATACACGACTTTATTTTTGGTTCAATAGAAATTTATGTATTTTTATGTTCTTGGACTACAAATTTTACTCGGCACTGGACGAATGTCTGGATTGGTTTGGATATCAATTTTTTCACCTCAAAATCTTGGTTCGGTGCCAATAAAAATATCATAAAACAGTAGAATTCTCGAAAAGAATTCTCGAACATATATCATAGGTGCCTGAAGAAAACTTACTTTTTCTGCTTCATATCCAATAGCATTAATACCGTTACTTTGAGCAATAAAAATAGCCCTATCTACATGAAATGGTTGGGAAATAATCGTAAATTGCTGAAGTCCAAAAATATCTCGTGCTCGAAGCATACTATCGAGGGTGCGAATTCCGGCATAGTCCAAATACATTCGCTCTGCAGGTATCCCGAGTTCCAACAAAGATTTTTGCATAGAAATAGGTTCGTTGTAATTGAGAGTAGTATTATCACCACTCAAGAGGAGACAGTCTATCTTTTTCGCATCATAGAGACGTTTTGTTGCAAGCATTCGCTCGGTGTAGAAAATATTGAGCTCACCACTTGTTGTAAATTTTGCAGTACCGAGAACCACACCTACTTGATTTTTTGGAATCAACTCACTCCTATCATAGCGATAATCGCTTGCCTTGATACTTACCCAAATATTGAGAAATATCAAAAGCGATAGTATTACCACAGATAGGACAACTAGAATTCAAATATACCCGATTCGGCACCGTTGAAACCATCAAGTACAGCATGATTGAGTCTTTCGGAAAACTGAAAAATATTTGGGCATCGGAAATTTCACAAGAACAGTATAGTGGAAAATGAGATTCCCCCAAGAAATAGAGATACTTGCTTAGTATAATTTACTGAAAAATACTGAATCGTTCATTATTATCTTGGCAACATAGGTATTTGAATCACCAGAATAGATCCTGATTGAATCGACTTTCCCGATAGAGTACTTACTTCAGAGATTTCGATAGCATCACGTGGACCAAGCTCGGCTCCAGCTATTTCAAAATTTCCATCGATCACCAAAATGTATACTCCTCTTCCCTCTGGTATGTCGAGTTGAAATTCCTTGTTAATACTATATTTACCTATAGAAATTTGCGCATCTTGAACTATTTTTAGTACATCAGATGGCTCTCAAGAATCTGGCAAGACACCGAATGGAACCCCTTGCACCACCGCCTCCATCGTATTCTCCTGAAGCTCAAATTTTCTTTGAGCATATCTTGGCGCAATACCACGTGTGTGAGGGAAAATCCAGATTTGAAAAAGCTTCAAGGCAAACATAGGATTACGATTGTGTTCCGAGTGAGTCACTCCAGTTCCAGCGCTCATAATCTGCACTTCGCCAGCTTCCACTTTTTTCTTATTTCCCATACTATCTTCATGGGTTACTTCTCCATCAAGTACTATCGTGATAATCTCCATATCACGGTGGCTATGCATATCAAAACCAGTATTTGGGGCTATGATATCATCATTTATCACTCTGAGTGCTCCAAAACCCATTTGTTTTGGATTATAGTAATCCGCAAAGCTAAAACTAAATCTGCTCGAAAGCCATCCATATTCGGAAACTCCTCGTTCATGTGCGCGGGTGATTTTTTGAAGCATGCTTGATATTTATATAATTTATTAGAAGTACAGTATGGTGAGCCACTCTTTTCAGCTTAAGTAACTCCTAATTACCAGAACTGTTAGAAGTATCAGCAGTAGAAATGGACACTACTTCATTACTCTCAGATGGATCATTCTTAGGAGTGCTTGATTTTCGAGAGAATATACCCTTAAAACGACTCCAGAAATGATGTTCTACCATAAATGCTTCGTAATACAGTCCCTTTACGATAAATAAGGTAATCAGCGTACATGCCATCAATCCAAAAATAATCGTAAATCCAAGTCCAGCCCAGAATGTATCTCGAAGTGCGAGTGGTAAGATACCGAGACAAGTGGTAAGTGTAGTTAGAATCATAGGCTCAAGCCGACTCGATCCCGCTTCTACGAGGGCGGTGTAACTTCTCATTCCCTTGTTCAAATTGATATTAATTGCATCAATCAAGATAATTCCATGATTTACCGCAATACCCGTAAAGGCAATAAATCCAATACCGAATGTAAGCGAAAGTTTGTTGTCCGTAAGCAGCATCCCGAGTAGAACGAAAGGAATCGACATAACCACGGAAAACAATACGATAACTGGTTGTTTGAAGCTATTAAATTGAAGGGTAAGAATCGCAAATATAGCCAGTATCGCAATGAAGAATGCGGTAAGAATAGCTATAATCAAATCAGCATTCTCTTGATTTTCTCCTCCCGTAGTATAAGCAATACCATTTGGAAAATTATATTGCTGAGCAAACGCGATAAACTTTGCTTGAAGATCGGTAGCGAGCACTCCCTCTTCTGCATCGGCACCAACAGTTACTGTGGTAAGCCCAGCTTCACGCTTGATACTCGCAACTGCATTGGTAATGTTGGTATTAATGAGGTCTCCCAGTCGATACGATTTCCCAGCATAATTAAATATGTGTGCCGAGAGGAGGTCAGTATCGATATCGTTGTTGAATTGGGTATATTTAACTATCAAACTGATATCTTCACCACGAGCAGCAACCGTTCCGATATTTTGCCCATTAATGAGGGTAGTAATCTGATCTATGACTACTGAAGGTGGTATAGATAGCTCGGAAAGCACTTCTTTTCGAAGTACGAAAACAAATTGTCCTGGGGTTTCTCCAGAAGAATTCTCTACGTTTTTTACACCAGCATAGGATCGAATTTCCTTTTCAAAATCCTTACCCACTTGAATAAGACTATCCAAAAGAAGTGGTGAGTTCGCTTGCAGCTTAATCGCTATTCCCTTTCCCGCTGGAGGTCATCCTTCTTGAACCTTGGAAGATACTTCGTATCCCAAACTCCGCAGTGCATCAAAGTCTTTCAATAATTCTTTGTCGAGCTCGAAAACCGATCTTTGTTTATTTTTTTCTCGATCTTTCAATTTCAAAAGTGTCACACTGATAGAAACTCCAGGGTCAGTACTGGATTTGGAATCATTTGTTTCCAATTGATAGAATTTTATCTCTGGATATTTATTCAGAATATCCACGAGTTTTGGAGTAAGGGTATCGAGTGACTGCACTCGTTCTCCTGTAGCTCACTTCACCACATATTGCACAAATCCATTATCACTTGCAGGAAACAAATCAAATCCTACGTGTCCTGCTAATGATTTACCTCAAACAATGGGAACAAACGAAAGAATTAAAATCAAAAATGGTGTAAATATTCCTATAAGTCGCATTTTTCGACTCGTAAGATAGGCAGTAAGCACTTTTTTATACCACATAGTTACCGAGTGAATGACCCGAAGTCGAAGTGGTATGGCTACATCGGAAATTTCTTCTTTTCCTTCACGCTCATATTGTAGTAATGCCTTTTCATCTTCAGAAGCATACTCAATCGCATTAGTATCGTTAACAAACTTCTTTTTTCATCGAATAAAAAGCAGGTATAGAGCGCTGTTGACCGTCAGAGCAAGTACGAGACCACTCGCGAGTACTCCAAAAATAGTAATAGGTATGTACGCAAGGAATTTACCCAGAATACCCGGAAGTACCATCATAGGAATAAACGCAACTATGGTCGTCATCACCCCAGACAAAATAGGGATTCCATATTCACGAAGTGCAAGTAGGATTGCGGTTCTTGGCTCATATCCTACTCGAATTTTTGCAGAAGCTGCTTGGACAATAACAATAATGGTATCAACCGCAATACCAAAGGAAAGGATAAGAGAAAAATTTGTAAGGAAATTCAGAGAATATCCAAAGAAATTGAGAAGTAAAAAAGTACAAAGGAAAGCGAGTGGGAGCGTAAGGGTTGCAAAAAGTGAATCTTGGAAACCGATAAACAACCACATAACAAAGAATACGAGAGCCAGAGTTACCATGGCTTCTTTGGCGAGCTCTGCATAGTCATCTCCAATAATATCTGACTGATCATTCGCATACAGAACTGATACTCCCGAATATTTTGATTGAGCCAGTTCTCATTCAATCGTTGATTTGATAGATTTTGCAGCAGCAAAAATACCAGCACTATCATTTTTATTTACTGAAAGATTGACAGAATTACGTGCATCCGTATTGGGAAATCCGACTCGGGAAATCAATTTGCTATCATACGATCGCTCCAAAGTAGTAATATCACCCACTTTGATAGTTCTTCCACCTGGAAGCACCAGAGGAACCGATAACACTTGATTGGCATCTTCAAATTTTCCCTGAATTCGGAAGTCATAGTTCTTACTTCCAATTCCATAGTTTCCAATAGGAGCGTCTTGATGGTACGATCGAATAGTATTGGTAACATCAGCGATGGTAATTCCTAAGCCTTTCAATACCTCTTTATCTATCAAAAGTCGCACATCATATTTGAGCACGGAACCATAATCTACTTTTTGTACATTTGGGGCAGTTTCTAATTTTTCCTTGAGATCGGCACCGAGAATTCGAAGTTTGTCGAGTGATACAGAATTATCAGGAGAATATAAAGTTGCATTGAGTACGAGATTTGTTTGTGTGGTTATCTCTAGAACGTTTGGCGTTTTTGCATCTTTGGGCAAACTTACTCGTCCAATTTTATTACGAACATCATTGATGTATTTTGCTACATCAGTTTCCGGTTGTAATTCAAGTGATATAGAAGAAATTCCAAGTGAAGAAGTAGAGGTAATTTTCTTCACTCCATCGATATCCTTAATTTCTTTATATATTTTTTCAGTAATGAGTCCATCGATATCTATAGGATTTGCTCCCGGATATACAGTAGAAATAACTACCATTCCAAACTTAATACTTGGAGAAGATTCTTTGGGAATGGAGATTGATGCACCTATACCAAGCACAATAAGTGCTAGAACAATAAGATAACTAATTCGATACTTTCGAACCCAAAATCCGAGAAAACCAGATTCGAGTTCTTCGTATGCTTTTTGAAGAAATTTTGGAGTAATTTTAGCCATGAGAGTATTCTAAAATAAATGAGAAATGGGGTTGATGTTATTAGTTTTCAATTTGAATAAATGCCTTTTTGCTGTCAAAATTGGAAGTATTATTCAATGAAACTACCGTATCCAACGGAACATCTGTAAGAATTTCTACACTTGACCCAATAATTTTTCCAAGTTCTACCTCCATATTTATGAGTTGACCATCTTTAACGGTCACCAGTTCACCTCGTTTTTCAGAAAGTACCTTAATAAGATCAGTAGGTATAACGTGATATTGACTCGGAATCTGAAGGTCAATGGTAGCTACTTGTCCAAGTTGAGTAATCGGTTGAGCAACTTTAATTCGTGCTGAATAGAGAAGATTATCAGTCGCAACAGAAGATAGTCCAACTACTGTTCCTGTATATGATTTTCCTTGATACTGTATTATTTGCTCACCTCCAACTTTAAGGAGTTTTGCGATAGAAGCTTCTACATCAAAGAGAATTTCTGGATTTTGGTTGGCAAGTTCAATGAGTGGAGTGCCTGGGCTCACATCAGTACCTACACTGGTGGTAACTCGGGTAATACTTCCATCAATCGGGGCTCGAATCACGAGTTTCTCATATTCTCGTTCTGCTTGAGAAACATTCAATGATGCGTCTTTTTGAGAAATTCTTAGTTTTTCCAGTGTGAGAGTCCGATTCTTTACCGCATTGTCATAATTAAGTTTTGCGGTTTCAAGAGAAAGTTTAGCATTGGCAACTGTTTGAGCACCAGAAGTTTTAATTTTTTCGAGACTGTTGGCCGAATCAAATTGATTGGTGCTGAGTTGTCGTTTTTGAACTTCTATATTTTTTTGCTGAACCACCAGTCCAGATTCGGCGCTTGATTCATTATTTTTGTAATTGGCGAGGAAAGTAGAAGCTCCATTCCGAAATGCCACCCAAGCTGTTTCAATACCAGAAAGTTCTGATTTATAACCATTATTAGTAGCGATTAAAGCATCTATTTTTGATTGTGGAAAGCTAGTACTCACAGTCGAATCCTGAAGATACTTACCAGTGACATCTAGGTAAGCTTTAGCAGTTTTGTAGTTTTGTGCTAGTTCATCAAGCTGGAGAATAAGATTACTTTCAGTTACTGGAGTATCCACACGAGTTTCAAGTTGTTGATTGGCTCGGGCAAGATCAAAGTAGGCAAATTCGAGAGTAGAAAAGTACGAAGTTCTCCCCCCACCGATATAGGGTCGAATATCGTTATTTTCAAATTGGTATTTTGGAGTAATACCGTAGAGTCGATCTCCTTCAAATACAATTTTTGCATAAAACTTCTTGAGGTCAGAAACAGAATTCTGAAAACTCGTATTGTAATTGAGTAGAGTTTGTTGATTGGCTACGATAAGATTTTGATAATCAAGCTTTGCCTTATCGAGACTTGCCTCTAATTGCTTGAGAGTAACATTAGCATCCGAAGTGGTTTGATCGAGATTGGATTTACCTGCATCACGAATCGCCTTATCCAGATTATTTTGCGTTGTGGAGACCGTAGTAGCATAGTCCAATTCCGCTCGTTCCACTGCAATTTTTGCATCTGAAACAGATTTATCTAGAGAAACACGGGTACTTTCGGCACTGTTGATATTACTAGAAAGCCCATTGGAAGCTTGAGAAAGTCGCAAATCATAATTGGCAGTAGTATCTTTGAGTTGCACTAAGATTTGTCCTTTTTTTACTTTTGCTCCTTCTTTTACAAGTACTGCATTGACTCGACCCACTCCTTGTGCGGTCATACTAATGCTCGAACTTCCAACAAGTCGACCTGTTTTTTGCACCGTATACTCGCTCGGAAATGCATCGAAATTTTGCGTCTTGATCGTAAACGGAATTTTTGCAGGTTCTGTAGGAGTATTTACTGCTGGTGCTCCACACGAAGTAAGAAATACGGCGAGTACAAGAATTGAAATATATTTTTTCATAGAAAGGTTAAAATAGATAGAAACGCATACGCGATTATTCAGATTTTGTAGTAGATGGTGAATTGAGGGTGCTTTTGAAATAATTTATTTCTTCTTGCATGTACTCCATAAAAACAGACATATCATCCATTTTTATAAGTGCAATAGCTTTCCCATGTTTAGTAAGTACACACATAGAATCACCCGGATTAATGTGTAGTGTTCTTCGAACTTCACTTGGGATAACAATTTGTCCTTTGGTGCCCACAACAACGGAACCATACATTTTAACTCCCATACAGGAATCATCTTGATCATTCATCGGATTATTTTCTTGAGCCATGCAAAAAGGAGTTACTCGGTAAATAGGGAAAAAGTATAATATGTATGAAATGTATGTCAAATATATTATAAGGAAATTTTAAGGAAAGTACTCGGTGTCCTTTGTATTTTATAACTTTCCTATATACTCTTGGTATTCATATTCCGAGCCAATTCCCATGAGTAATTTTGCCTTTCTCGTACTTTCCATTATCGTCGCCTTCATAACGACGTTCATTCTCATACCTCCGTTCATCAAACTACTCTGGAAATTTAAACTCGGTAAAACTATACGTCAAGATGCCCTGATGGGTAAGGCAACTGAATTTGCAAAACTTCACAAAAAAAAGGAAGGGACCCCTACTATGGGAATGGTAATTGTGCTCTTTTCCGTGTTTTTGATTGTCGGTATTACGGTGCTTCTCCATTGGATTTCTCCACTACTTCAAGAATGGTTTGGCTGGTCTATCAAATATTCACTTTGGAATCGAAATGAAACCTATCTCTCTCTATTTACTTTGGCAACCGTAGGAGCTATTGGAGTTGTGGATGACTACATGAATATTCTTGGAATTGGTCGCACCAAAGGGCTTTCTGCTCGTGTCAAAATGATATTGCTCATGCTGTTTGCTGGTCTCGCTGCCTATTGGTTTTATAACAAACTCTGATTTACTCATGTAGCCATACCGTTTTTCGGAGCCTTTGATTTGGGATTTTGGTATATTCCCCTCTTTATGCTCGTTATTGTAACTATGGCTAATGCGGTAAATATTACTGATGGACTTGATGGACTTGCTGGTGGACTCCTCTTATTCAATTACACGGTGTATGCCATTATTTGTTATAACAAAAGTCTCTTCTTGCTCGGTGCTCTTTGTATGCTGATAGCAGGAGGACTTATCGCCTTTCTTTGGTTTAATATCAAGCCCGCAAAATTTTATATGGGGGACGTGGGTGCACTGGCGCTTGGGGCAAATCTTGCTATTGTAGCTATGATGACGGATACGCTTTTTGTACTTCTAATTATTTCCCTTCTTTACGGACTGGAACTATTTTCTGTTATTATTCAACTTCTATCTAAAAAATTTAGAGGTGGAAAAAAAGTATTTCGTATTGCCCCATTTCATCATCATCTAGAAGCTATTTGATGGGCAGAAGAAACGGTAGTTATGCGGTTTTGGCTTATTGGAATGATCCTTTCTGCCATTGGATTAGTGGTGAGTTTTATTACAGGAATATAACATAATTCTTAGCAAAATTAAGAAGAATTTGTCAAGAGAACAATTTTGACGATGAGAAAAATGTGCGGTATTCTTTGCCATATATTAACTTTTTCATATATGGCACCGAAAAATACAGTCGAAAAGAGTAATACTACTCCTTTCGTTCCAAAAGGTAGCCCGGAAACCACGCCCCTGACTCCTTCTGACTTTCAAATTATAAAAGACAAGGATGGCTTCAGAGTGAAACATCAAGAAGATGTATTTCCATTCCCCATTCAAACTCCCGAGGCTGCTCTTGATTTTAAGCATCGCATGGAAGTGTTACTCACGGTACAAGAAACATGCAAAAAGATTATTTTACTCCAAAAAGAATGTGAGTTCTATACCGATAAAGCGGATCACACTATTGGAAAAAAATATCACGATTTGTTCATTGATAGTGGGATTATTCCTTTACTCAATCGAACTACTGCCCTGACACATGAGCGACTCGAGACTATTTTTACAACAAATAAAACAAAAAATATAGTCGATGAACTTTCTGTGTATCTGAATGCTATTGCAGAAAAAATGGCACGAACTCCAAAGCCTTCATTAAGCAAATAATCTTACTATACTAACATTGTCATAAAGGATTCGAGTGTGATAATTTTCACTCCGAATCCTTTTGCTTTTTCGAGCTTGGATCCAGCATCACTTCCTACAATCAGGTAGTCAAGCTTTGGGGAAACCGAGCTTCGCACTTCTCCTCCATTAGCTTCAATTTGTGCATGGATTTCATCTCGACTCACTCCATCAAAAGATCAAGTTACACAAAATGAAGCTCAAGCAAGTTTTCCACCAGAAGTTTTGATAGCAATTTTTGGTTGAACTTGTTTCAATAATGCATGTACGAGTGATTGTTGATCTACAAAATAATCCACAATAGCCTCAGCACTCACGGGTCCTATATCTCGAATTTCAACCAAAGCTTCGATATTGAGGTTTACCAAACTTTTTTGAAGTCGAAGATTCATAGGATCTTCAGAAGAATTTTTGGCAATATCTGAAGCGAGAAAGTCCGCCAAAGTTTTTGCAGTTTTTCTCCCAATTTGTGGGATTCCCAGAGCCAAGAGGAAACGAGATAATTCCATAGTTCTACTCCCCTCAATAGCCGCGAGAATATTGTCAGTTCGTTTCATTTCAAATCCCTCAAGTTCGAGAATCTGATCTCGAAACTCGTGAAGTCGATAGATAGAAGTAAAATCAGTGATGAAACCTTTTTCTAGAAACATATCGATGATTTTATCTCCCAGACCATCGATATTAGCCGCATGTTTCCCTACAAAAGCTTTGAGTGCTCCACTGGTCTGAGCTGGACAAGTAACTCGATTGGGACAAAAAACTACTACTTTGTCGACTTCTTTTTCCAAAAGTGTTTCGCAACTTGGACAATGAAGTGGTGGTCCTACTTTTTCTTCTTTTCCCGTTCGTACTTCGGTAATCACTGATATCACCTCTGGAATCACTTCTCCCGCTCTTTGAATAAATACTTGATCTCCTATTCTTACATCTTTTCGTTCCATTTCTTCGTAATTATGAAGTGTAGCTCGACGCACTACGACTCAGGAAACATTGACCGCTTCCAGGTGTGCCACCGGAGTAACCGCCCCCGTTCGCCCCACGGAATGTTCAATAAAATTCACGCGTGTTCGTACCAGTTCTTGAGGAAATTTGTAGGCAATAGCTGATCTCGGATGATGTTCGGTGGCACCGAGTTCATTCCATAAACGATATTCTTGAAGTTTTATAACGAGCCCGTCGATATCAAAGGCAAATTTTGGCTTCTTGGAGGCAAATTCTGCTACTCGTTCCGCTAAATCCTCTATACTCGAAAACCGCTCAAAAAATGGAGAAATAGAAAATCCCCACTCAAAAAGTTTGGCAATTCCTTGGTCATATCGAGTAATATCAAATACATCGAATTCTGTTTCCAGGTACGGTACGCTATATGCGAAAAACTCAAGCCCGCGAGATTTGGTAATATTGGCATCCAGTTGCCGTAAACTTCCGGAAGCAGCATTTCTTGGATTTGCAAAAAGTTTTTCTCCTATTGCGAGTCGCTCACGATTGACTCGTTCAAACTCCGCATGGGGCATGATGACTTCGCCACGGATTTCGATTTCTCCATCAAAAGGTATCATTCGTGGCACGCCACCCACTTGCAAGGCGTTAATACTAATATCTTCCCCCTCTACCCCATTACCTCGTGTCAGCGCTCGTACAAAAACCCCATTTCTGTAGAGAATACTCATGCCAAGTCCGTCAAATTTGAGCTCCAGAATACTCGCGAGTGGATCGGTTCGTCCGAGATAATTTCTCGCACGTTTTCCAAATTCAAGAATATCAGCAACATCGTACGTATTATCCAAAGAAATCATCGGTTTCAAGTGGAGTCCTTTTTGAAATTGTTGCGAAAGCATAACCTCGATTCGCTTGGTTGGTGAGGTTGGGTCATTGACTCAAAGCATCAGCTCTGATGCTACTAGAAGCGCAAAAAGTCGATCATATTGTATATCATCAATCACTGGGTCAGAGTGAAGATAGTATCGTTCATTATGACTACGAATGAGGTTTTGAAGCACTCAAATATCCTCAAGCTTCAT
>JAQTZK010000023.1 GCA_028687815.1 Candidatus Altimarinota bacterium
AATATCTGATTTGGCACCACTGATAAGTAACATATCGAGCTCATCAAAGAATGCGACGAGCTCTTCGGAAGCTTCGAGAATCTCTGCTGGAATAAATCCAATCACCTTTCGCTCCACTTGGAGTTCGTGCACGAGAATTTCTCCAATAAGTCGAGTTTGGAGTAAAATACCAGATTTTTCGTATTCTCCGGGCATTTCGATTTTGAGTCCGTCGATTTCGAGTCCTTCTGGAGCAAAACGGACAATTTTCTTGTCAGTGGTGATGGTGAGGACGTTTTGAATGATTGCGATTTCCATATTACATGTACATTACATTTTTTTTGATAAATCCGAATATATCGGGCTTCATGTTGATTTTTTCGATTTCGTCGAGTGATTTCCAGGATATTCCACTGAATTTCTCTCCCGGTTCTGAGTCATCGATATCGATACCGAATGCGGTAGGATCAAGTTCACCCGTATATTTTACGAGGAAAAGATATACATCTTTATCGATGAGAGGATTTCCTTCCATGTGACCAGCAATGAAGCTGTAGTTTATTTTGCTCATAAACTTGATAATCTCAAGTTTCGCATGTTCTAGTCCTGTTTCTTCGGCAATTTCTCTCAGAGCGGTTTCCTTGGCGGTTTCTCATGCTTCCATGTGCCCTTTGGGGAGTACATAGTCGATTTCGCCCTTCATATTTTTTCGCTCCAAGAGAAGAATATCTATCTGTTCTTGGTGTTTTCGATAGACAACGCCGCCAGAACTTTTTTCAAAAATTCGATTCATAGCGGGATATATGTGATATGAATCGATGATAGTGAAATTTGGGGAAATCACAAGCGAAATATTCCGTAACTTACAAAATTTATTTCCCTCTTGCATTTCAGCTGATATTTTGTAGATTTTAAGCATATTTGTTAGACATTTTCACATGAGATTTAGTGCAAACACCAATTCATTCAAAGCTGCGGTCGACATTGTAAGTCATGCGAGCTCTCCGGGTGGCATGACTCCTATACTCGAGAATATCCTCATGAGTGTGCAGTACAAGAAGGTGGTACTCACCGCCAATAATCTCGAAATGGCGATTGAATACAATCTTGATACTGAGGTAGATATTCAATCAGAAGGAAGTTTCACGGTCTCTTCCCGGTTCATCACTTCATTTTTGTCACTTGTTTCTGAAGATCGACTTACGGTCGGACTCGTGGATGACGGAGCACTGGAGTTTACTACTCCTTCATCAAATACCAAGGTTAAAGGTTTAGAAGCTGGAAAATTTCCAGTTATTCCTGGATTTCAGGCAAATGAGCCACTCAGAATTCCAGCAAATTCACTCAAAAAATCAATTGAACGAACTATTTTTAGTACCGCAGAAGGAAATATTCGACCAACACTTGCGGGTATTTGTCTCCAGCTTCGAGAAGATGGTATTGTATTTGCGAGTACGGATAGTTTCCGCCTTTCCGAATATATTCTCAAAGGAAAAATCGAACACCCACCAGTTTCTATTATTATTCCTTCTAAAACCGCGATTGAGCTCTCTCGAATTCTTCCAGATACGGGCGATGTAGAGCTTTTTGCGAGTGAAAATCAACTCTTGGTAGTTTTTGGAAATATCAAGGTATATTCGAGATTACTCAATGGACACTTTCCTGATTATCGTAATTTCTTCCCTAAGGGATACTCTACTAAAGGAGTAGTACTTAGAACGGATTTGGTTCAGGCACTTAAACGAATGAATCTTATTACCCGAGAAAACAAATATAATACTCGTCTCGCCTTCCGTGCTGAAACTGGTATTGAAATTTTTACGGGTGATACCGAAATTGGAGCTGGTCGGATTACTATCCCGAGTTCTATAGAAGGGGAGGATGCTACTATTGGTCTCAATGCCACGTATTTACTTGATGTACTCTCAGTGATAAAAGATGATCATGTAAGTATTGATTTTGAAACAGCACTTTCTCCAATCATGGTGCAGGCCGTACCTGCGGAGGATAGCAAACAGTCTTACAAGCATATTATTATGCCACTCAAGATTTAATTTTATATTATGAAAAATATATTCTCAAGACTTTTCTTGATACTTTTCGTAGTATTTTTACTACCTGAAGTTCTATTTGCTAAGACAGCATTTGCCTCTCAGTGGACTTATTCATCAGAAGAATCATCAAAAGAGATTGAGTGGATAGAAAAAACTACTAAGTTTCGTACTATAACTTCTAACTATAGTATAATTGGAGCTACTTTTACGAAAAAATCTTGTGATTTAAATGAACAATGTAAGTCTTTATTCTCTCAACTTCTTTCACACCAAGGTAAAAATATATCTTTTGAAAAGGAGGAGAATATAATCAAAAATTATTTCGCTGAAGCAAGTATAGGTGAAAATATATTTGTAAATTGAATTCGTTTAAATGGTATGGATTGCTACTTTTGATTTGCTAATTATCCTCGAGATGAAGATACAGATATTTGAACTTCATTGGTAATTTGTTTGAATAAAAGTAAAGTTTTAAACAACAAATATTTAGTTGTAATGACGGGAGAAACTTTTGATATTAGTAAACAAGATTATGATCAAACAATTTTATATCTTAATAAAAAACGTAGATATCTTCCTGATAGTATAGCTTGAAAAAAATTTGCTAATTTTACTAAGGAATGGAAAGAAGCAGAGAATTTTTTTCGTACAATTAAAAATAAATAGCCATAGATCATTATGTTACAAATACTCAACACCCTTCAAGAACAAGTACTTACCAAACTGCCTGCTATTTCCACACAGGAAGAACTCGTAGTGTATAAAAACTCTATTTTTGGAAAAAATGGTGAACTTACGGAGATTCTCAAGGGAGTAAAAGATCTCTCTATCGAAGAAAAGCAGACGATTGGAAAGGCAACTAATGATATGAAAAATAGCTTAGCTGCTGCCTTTGATATACGATCACAAGCGATTGACGCTGCAGAAGTAGAAGAGCGACTTGCCTCAGAATATACAGATGTTACCTTTCCTATCGCGGATACGGGAATCGGACATCTTCATCCACTCACACAAGTAATTCGACAGGTAGAAGATAGTTTTACTCGAATGGGATTTGAGATTCGAGAATCCATGGAAGTGACCAATGAGTACAAGAATTTTGACGCCGTAAATATCCCAAAATCACATCCAGCTCGTGATATGCAGGATACTTTCTGGCTTGAAGGTATTGGAAACGTACTCGCAACGCACACTTCGAGTATGCAAAATGAAATCTACAAAACTCACGACTTGCCGATTCGAGTGGTAATTCCTGGTCGAGTTTTTCGCAATGAAGACGTTGATGCCACGCATGAAAATACTTTTTACCAAGTAGAAGCTATTGTGGTAGATAAGGGAATTTCTTTTGCGAATATGAAGTATACGATTCGGACTATGCTTTCAGATATTGCAGGAAAAGAAGTAAAAATTCGTCTTCGTCCGAGTTACTATCCTTTTGTCGAGCCAGGAGCCGATGTGGATTTCTCTTGTCCATTTTGTGATGGCACGGGCTGCCGTATATGCAAGGGAACGGGTTGGATTGAGTTTATGGGATGTGGTATGATTCATCCGAATGTCCTTCGTGAAGGAGGTATTGATCCTATGGTATATTCTGGATTTGCCTTTGGCTTTGGTCTCAATCGTCTAGCTATGATTAAGTATGGTATCAATGATATGCGATACTTCCAAAACCCAAATGTAGCGTTTTTGCGACAGTTTTAAATACTGATTTATCGAATATACCAAGAGAAAAACTATAAAAAAACAAATATGATTTCATATTTGTTTTTTTATAGTGATGTATTTATTTAAATTTCCCGCTGAAAAATCCAAGTATGGCACCCCCTCAACCTACTGGCCATCCATGAGGGTCATTTTGGTAGGTAGAATACCCTTCACACCATACGACTGGATTTCCGGTAGAACAATCGGTTCGTTGTTTACAAGCAAATGTTCCTATTGTAATATTTACAGTTTTATTGGAACACGAATTTTCTGTGATGTGAATTTTTTCAGCAGTTTTTCCAGATTGATAGGGTACTAACTTATCATCAGTTCTATGAAATAATAAACTGGCTGCTGGACCAGTACATGTACCACTAAAACCTGGTCCTGCAACAGCGGATACTCCATGAATTACATCTCACCGTACACAAGCGAGCTGATTGGCAAATGAAGCACCAAGAGAGTGTCATACTACAAAAACTTGATCTCGATTTACACAATAACTACTCGATATCTGCTGGATCATAGCGTCAAAAAGTTTGACACTTCCTCCACCCCATGAGTATCCACCACTTACGGGCAATCATGCAGGATAAGCGACAATATAATCATTTTGACTTTGTCTGGCGCTTCCATCTTTGGATCTGGTGCCTACACCACCATTGTATCCTCATTGGAGGCCCATATATCCTTGTACCATATCATTACTATTGGTTCTACCATGGAGTGCTACAACTAGTCCATATTGTTTGTCTTTGGTGTAATTACTTGGTACATAGAGATTATATTTTCGTGTTACCCCATCAATTACTATAGTATTCTTAGTGGCAAGTTTACCTCCAACCTCACAGCCAGCACTTTTGTAGTCAAGTACCTGCTTTGTAGCTTTGAATTCTTTGATTCGTTCTATGAGTTCTGCTGCCTTACCACGACTAATTTTGGTACCAAGGAGATATCCATGGGTAGCAAGAATATTATTGGTATCAGCTACTTTTTGGTACGAATCATACCAGTTTGTCCCAGTATCGGGTATTTGAATACCAAATGCACGAAAACCAAAAGCCAAAGCTTCCAAGTTGGTAACCGTATCATTGGGTCAAAAATTTCAAGAATCAAAACCTTTTGCAATCCCCAGCTGGTTAGCCGTACATATGTAAGGGCTGTACCATAGTGTTGGATTTACATCAGGAAAGCATCGCTCACGTTTGCTCGTATCGATAGAAGTACCTGCTGATCAAAGAATAATTTTGAGCATTTCTGCTCGTGTTATTGGCATATCAGGCCCATAGGTAGTCTCATTGTAACCTTTTACTAACCCTGCCGAATAGAGTGATTTAATGGAGTCTTTATACCAGGAGTACTCAATATCAGTAAATGTGGCAAAAGTAGTTTCTGAAGCAAGTAGTAAAATAAAAAGACATGCAGCTAGTTTTTTTATAAATTTCATGATTTTGGATAGAAAGTACTTCGTTGCTTTGGGTTCTTAGTAGATTAAGATACCTATTTCCTAGTGTTTCTATAATTTTGTATACTCTTTTTTAAGCTTACTCAGTCACCATAAGCATATATTAAATTTCTCTTAAGTTAAGAGAACTATGTCGTAATTGGTAGGTAAATGTACTGCTAATTATTTACCATTCTTTCCAGTAGATCTGAGGTCGCTACATGTTCTATCTAATAATCATACGGGTCATTATCTCGTTCATTTCCGAATAATGATGAGTTACCAAAATATTTCTCAAATAACCCTCACATCCCATCAGTTGTGCTAGGAATACCGTTTGGTCGAGTATAGTCTCCTTTTTGATTCTGTAATTCTTTGAGTCAATTCAGGGCACCTTTGAGTTTTTGTTCATCTTCTGTACTGAGCCCAGTACCACTCATGCTACCAGAAAATCCTTCAAAGAAAGTTCAGGTATTTGTATATCCAAGTGGACCATCTTTTTTACTATTCTCATCTTGGGTTTTTGAAGCACTTCCACTTCATGTTTCATCATCTGATTTTCCTGAATTATCTGCACGACCGTCTTCATTTTTTCATGATTTCTCGGGCTCATCTGTACTGGAACTCTCTTTTTTTCATGAGTCTTTGGATTCATCTTTCTTTTCACTGTTGGATCAGCTTCAGGTAGTACCACTTCCAGAGTTACTTTTTCAGGAATTTACATCCTGTTTAGTATCTTGCTGCTCCTCTTCCTCTTCCTCCTTTTCCAACCGTTCTTGTACTCGCAGATCTTCCTTCAATTTTTTGTATTCTTTTTGTGCGACCTCGAGATTTTCTCGAGCTTCACGAGTTTCACGACCATTGAGACTGGATAAATAGTACTCGATGGCGATATCAAGCTTTTGGATACTTCCACTTAAGTTTGTATTTTTCTCTTGCTGAGCCGCTTTAAACATCTGGTTTCAACGATAAAAATCTACCCAACTTACCGCAATTCGAGACTGCATATATCGCAGCGCAGTATCCATAAGTGAACTATCAACGGGGATAAAGCTGAGTGCAAAAAATTTCCAATACAAAACAATTGCCGCGACAATGAGAAGCACTATTTGAAGAAATATTTGAGATTTTGGTTTCATAACTAAGACGTAATACGTTTACGATGTGGAAGTAGGAGTCAAAAGAGCAAGGATATAGCTCCTACTATGAAGAGATTTTCGATGATACTTTGTGTATTTTTTGGTAGGGTATTCGTACTTTCGAGTTGTAGATCACGTAAATCGGTAATATGTTGGTATTTTCATCCATTCCGTACTATTTTTTGTAATAATTCATCGGCGTATTTACTAATAACGGGATTTCCATCAATAAGCTTAACCACTGGCTTTCCAAACAAGTCTCTCCCCAAAGGAATATAGCCACCCTTCTCTGTTCCAACTCCAATAGACCAAAGTGACATATCTGAAGGTACATCTAGATAAGTATCTTTCAAATCGGCACTATTTCCCATAACTTCACCATCAGATATGATAAAAACTGTACTAACTTCCTCTCAACTAGATTGAATCAAGGATCGAAGTGAACCAATAATATCACTTCATCCGCTTAAGTTAACTCAAGAAAGAGCATCTAAACTTTGTTTGAGTACGATTGGGTCATAGGTGGAGGGTACTATAGTTTGAATATCCCCTCAAAAGAGCGAAATACGAATAGGAGTCCCAGTATAATGATCAATAATTTTCTTCCCGATTTCTTTGGCAAGCGTAAGACGGGTGCTTCCAACATCTTCTACGCTCATACTCTTGGATCCATCAATTAGGAGGGAGATAGTGCCAAGTGGGGGAATAAATTTATAAGTAAGAGCACCAGTAATAAGTAAAATAATTCCTAGAAGCAAACACAAACGTTTTGTCCAGATGAGCCATGGTATTTGGATAAAGTTAGAGCTTTCAACTGTGAGAACAATACCCGTGAATCGACTGAGATGAAAAGCACTCGTGATAGAAAATAGTTCAAGTAAAAGCCAGATAATTGTTATACCTACGGCGAGATATGCGAGATAGGGGGCATATGACTTTACGGTAGTTTCGGGCTTTCCTACCAAAGTTTTCCCGTATAATTTGCTCAGATCATCAAGGGCTTTCTCCATACCTGTAAGCGTAGCTGCATTCGCATACAGTCCATTATTATCTGATGCTATTTTTTTCAGGAGTGGTTCATCAATACTCGCATGAATAGGAACTCCATTTCTATCCATAAAATACATTTTCTTCCCAAAGGCATCGGTGGTATATAGGTCGGTACCTTTGGCATCTCCGATCCCTATAGTATGAACAGTGGTATTTGTCTTTTTTACATATTCGTTGGCTATTTTGGGGTCTATACCAACATTTGCTTCCCCGTCAGTAAGCAAGATTAAGATTTTCTTCCTTTCTGGTATATCGTTGGTAATGGCATCGGTGGCGAGTAGGAGGGCGTCTCAAATAGCTGTACCAGAAAATCCAGGAATTTCTTGTTTTATGGAGTCTACTGTGATATTTCCCACAATGGATGTGAGACTTTTTCTATCAAAAGTCAGTGGACTAAATACAAATGGTTTTCCCGCAAACCCAATAAGTCCGATTCGATCATCTGGTCGTTCCGAGATAAAGTTAGTCAGTACTCGTTTTCCTGCATCAATACGATTTGGGGCAATATCTTCTGCCAACATACTTTTTGATAGATCGAGTACAAACAGAATATCTACTCCATTTTTAAGTGGATTTTGAATTGATTGTAGATGGATTGGATTTGCTAAAATAAGCACAAGACAAGCAATAAGTCCGCTTGCCAAAAAGGAGCGTACCCAAGGTAGTATTTTGGAATTTTTGGACTTGAATACAGATGCAAGATAGATTTGATATTTTCTATCTGCTACCCACATAACCAAAAATGGAATGAGTGCCAGCCACAAGAGCCAGAGAGCGAGAGGAATACTAAATTGCATGTCGATCAATAAGTTCAATTATGTTGGATTGTATGTTGCTACAAGTGATAGTTAAATCTTCTTTTTTTGCATAGCGAATATTTCGAATATCTTCAAATATTCATCCCAGTACTGGAGGAAGAATTCATTGCATCTGAGCTACGGTATCTGAGGGTGAAAGTGTAATATTGAGGGTACTTGCAATATATTTTCTCAAAATTATAGCTACTTGGTCTCAAAATGTGAGTGATTCGGGTTGTAGTGCCAGAATTTGTTTCCGAAACAAGTCTCGCTCTGACTGACGCGATACTTTCTTTGGGGGTTTAGGAATGGTGATATGGTCATTTTCTGCTCACCTCCACATCGTATATACCAAAAAAATGATGAGCATGAGTCATAAAATGGCTGTCAAAATAATTTCCGGTTCAAATATTTGAATCGGAATAGCTAAGTATTCGTGTGGAAGTTTAGTAGGGAGAGTTTCCATATATTTTTATCAGGTTTCTTTTGCAAATATCTGCGGGTTTGCAGACAAAAATTTTGCCTACAATTCGAGAGTCAACATAGGTGACATCAGGACTCGTGAGGAGTCAAGGGGTCTGCTCAATAGCGAGCTTCAAACTTAATAGTTGTTTTTCGAGTGAGTTATCAAGAACAAACATGATGCGTATCCCATTTTCTAGTAAAATATGAAGCTCATTTTCTGTGGAGTAATATACCTCAGAAGTAATTACTGCTGTTGAAAAATCTACAGAAAACACCTTGGATATATCATGAATTTTGCCGATGGAATTGGGGTTTATTGCTTCTTTATAATCGAGAAATGACGATTCTAGCAATTCGGTTGAATATATCTGTAGGCGTGGAAATTGAGACTCTTTGTTTCTATTTGGAATAAGAATTCCATTTGCTGACAGGAGGTAACTTCTTCCGGCCCCCGGAAAATCTACTGAATATTTGGGTGGTGAAGAAGTAATGATAATTTTGAGTGAATTAGGCAAGAGATGAGTTACTTCTACTTTTTCTATATTCTTTTCCAAGCCTTGAATCAGATTTTGTACTTCTGTATGGTCCAAAGTCCATAGTGACTGGGTATAGAGCGGTTCAATAGCTTTGTAAGCAATATTAACATCGGAATACATGTCTGATCTTTCAATAATGACTCGACTTGGTGCGATTTGAAAATAGGGTGAAGCTATCACGATATACAAGCAGGAACTAATAAGCGTAATTCCGATAAAGCCAAAAGAAAGCTTGAAGCTGATTTTATTTTTTGTATAGGTAGAGTACATCGGTCGGAAGTAGGCACCTCGACGAGCTTTGTTGTAAAAGTGTATCCACCCATGATTTGGGGTCTCACTTTGGTAGAGATATTTCTTGGTACGTTCAGCCTTAAGGTTCTTGGAAAAACTCCGATTCTGAAAATATCAGATCAGCTTTTGTATTTTCGCCATCAATCATCTACGAGAGGTCATATTTTGCTCGTAGGTCATCAAGTATATCTACTACAGAAGCGGTATTGCTAGCTCATGTATCAATTCGAAACCGAATTTTTGGCATTCGTGAAAGAACTTGAGCATCGGCAATGATTTTTTGCAGTTCTGGTGCATAATCACTCATCTTCTTTGCGAGTTCCCGTGGCTCATTTTTCTTTTGGATAAAAATATCCAAGTACCCTCCATCTGGAGTCATTCGACATTTGCTAAAACTTGGTCGCTCATCTTCATGGAGTTCTTCCGTAAAAATTTGAAGAATTCTTGGGGCAAGTAAGGAATATAGCGCGTGATCTCGGTGTTCTTTTTTTGACATGAAATGATTATACGAAGGGCATTTTTTTCGCAAAGTTTGAATTTAATTTTGTTATATGGTTGTATGTGGCCTCCCCAATTTTTTTAACCCATTTTTTATGAATGTACCACCATCCAAATGATCTCATTCTATACCACATTTCTCTCAAAATCGAAGGAAAATCCTTGGTTTGATTGGAGGATCTACTATAACATCTCTTACACACAACAGTCTGGCACAGGAGCAATCTACCGAAGTGACTGAGGGTATCAAACTTCGTTTCGATACCCTCATGCGTCGACTTTCATTTTCCCATACTTCAGAGTCAAAATCTCTGAAAAGTACTCGTTCAAATAATGTAAGTACCTCTCAAAAAACATATGATTTCACACAACTGTCGTCTGAGAATCCAGAAGAAGCAAAAATACTTTGAAAGTATGGAGGTCTCATCGCTCGATTGTGTCGTGATCTTGATTTGGATATGGAAATGATGACACGACTCGTGCTCCATGAATCAAAAGGAATATCAAATGTATCTTCCATTCGTGGTGCACAAGGATTGATGCAAATCATGCCACCCACTGCACAAGATTTTGTCAGGCGCTATCCTATGTATGAATCAATTTTTCAAAATATTTCACCAGAAATTTTGAAACATCTTCAGTCAACTGTGGCACGAAAGGCTATGAAAACACTTACTCAATCAGGCACATTTTCTACTCGCACTGGAGAATCAGCGATTCGTTCTATGTTAGTAGAGTTGTACAATCCCGAAGTAAATCTTATCTTTGGACATATATATTTTGCTGGTCTCAAAACCCAACTGGAACCAAAGATTGAGGATTTTCAACGAGATTTATCTAGATACTTTGCTACCCTGACCCCAGTACAACATCAACGTATTTCTGCATCGAGAAAGGCAATTGGAGCCAGTTATATTTCTTTGGAATACTTGAAGTGAAACTATGCCAAAAGACTCTACCAAGATTCACAATTCGCCCTCGATACAGAATCTTTGATTCAATACAATGGAGGAGGAAATCGTCCGAAACAGTCCTACAATTATGCGGCGATTATCCAAGCTTAGCTAGAAGTTATGCACCGCATGGAAATACTATAATTTTGAAATTAAATTTAGATTAACTATAAAGTTGGAGAGGTACCTAGTCTTTTGCTTCGGTCCAGTTTTTCCCAGAATGAACATCTACTTTGAGAGATATACCACCAATAGAAAGGATACCTTCCATAACGTCTGCAAGTTTTTGCATAGCCTCTGGGACTCATGCGTTTGGTACTTCTAATACGAGTTCATCATGTACTTGCATGATGAGTTGTCCGGGAATATTTCCTGCATGTATTTCTTTTTGAAGTTGTATCATGGCAAGTTTGACGATATCAGCCGCGGTCCCCTGAACGGGCATATTAATAGCTTCTCGTTCTGCGGCAGCGCGCATCATCGAGTTAGCATCATTGAGACCTTTGATAGTTCTTCTTCGACCGTAATAGGTTTCCACATATCCCGTAGTTTTTGCCTTGGTAATAATATCATCGTAGTAGGTGCGTACCTTTGGATATTGAGCAAAAAATGTATCGATGTAAATAGTAGCATCCTTTGGTGAAGTCTTGATCATCTTGGAGAGTCCAAAACCTGTAATTCCATATATAACTCCAAAATTTACGGATTTAGCAATACGACGTTGATCGCTTGTAATTTTTTCGTAGGTGGGAAATAGGAATTTTGCGGTTCGAGTATGAATATCTTCCCCATTTTTGAAGACTTGGAGGAGGTTTTCATCTCAAGAAAGCATGGCGAGTACTCGAAGTTCTACTTGAGAATAGTCAGCCACTACATATTGCATGTCAGCTGATTCTGGACGAAATGCAGATTTGATGCGTGCGGCATAGCCATCTCCCGCTGGAATATTCTGCAGGTTTGGATTTTCACTCGAAAGTCGTCCCGTACTGGTAAACGTTTGTTTGTAGGTAGTATGAATGCGATGAGTTTCTGGATTGATATGCTCTATGAGTCATTCACAGTAGGTGCTTCTCAGTTTCTCATATCCTCGATAATCCAATATCATACCAGCAATTGCATGACTTTTGGCAATCTCCGCCAAAGTTTCAGAGTCTACAGAAAATCCCGTTTTAATTTTTTTCCCGGTAGGAATTCGCATTCTATCATACAAAATATGTTGAACTTGCTTGGCTGAGAGGGGATTGAAAGTCTCTCCTACTAAGTCCTGCATTTCTGCTAGAAGGAGTCTCGATTTTGCTTGGAGTTCACTACTAAGTTCGTAGAGTTCTTGTTTATCTACATATACTCCGAGCATTTCCATATCGGTAAGTACATTGAGAAGATCGTGTTCCATTTGTACGATAGAACCAAATTCTTTCGATAATGGAAGTTCACTTCGCTTTTTTGAGTAATAGGCTTGTTCGATTGCTTGAATTTGAAGATCAGTTGCCACTTGATATGCAAAATCTGCTTCTATCCATTCGGCAAAAGTTTGGTTTCTGTAGTTACTCTTTTCGACATAGTCGAGAATTTTTACATCGGTAAATTTTGGCATGAAGGGAGTATAAGGGGAATTGAGAGTGCTTCAAATTCTTTATTATACTTTCTCATATTCACCATATTAATGAAGAGTTTATCCTACTATGGTGCTGCACATGGGACAAAAGTGTTGGCTCAATTAATACCAGCGCTATAACCAAGTGAACTACAACTATTTGTTCAAATTGTACAACCATAGTCTGTTGTTCAATTCCAACTGTTTCCCCAAGTTGAAATTCCTTGATGCCAACTTTTCCATCAGTTATATATTCCTCATGTATTCCATGAGTTTATTCTGCTTATAAAATCATTTGCAACACTCGATAGTTGGTTGTGTGAGATAGACTCATAGCGAGTAGCATTATATTCTGCCCCTGCTGATGGACTATTTGTACGTATAGTTCTTAAATATCATAGATTTTGACACCAAGTATCTCTTGTTGATAAACTTACATCACTCAAATTACAGTTATTGCAAGGTATCATATAATAAGCGTTATTAGCTCAAGAAACCATATATGGTCATATAGCATTTGTACAACTACCCCCATTCCAACTAAATCCACCCCCACACTTAAACTGACACGTATTCGTAACTGGACTCGCAGAATATCCAGCCGTAACTGCACTAAGACTTGTTCCACTCGGAGCGCTTACAAGGGAGTAGTTTGTAGTATTATTAAAATACACCGCATTACTTGGAAGACTCGTACATGTTCCACTTACGGTAGTGTCAGTATTCTCTGGTCCTCCACTTACTCCACTAATCCCAAGTTCATTCTTTACCAGATTGACTCAG
>JAQTZK010000106.1 GCA_028687815.1 Candidatus Altimarinota bacterium
CATAAAGTAATTTTTATTCCTTCAATTTTCGCTTCTAGAAACGAAATAGTCTCATATATCTCAAAAATTGAACTTTGAGATTTTTCATTCATAATTAATATATCTACATTACCGTAGCCGAGTTCCAGGAGTCCACCTCACATTATAATCCATTATGGAAACCAAATCGCTCCTTCCACATTTTTTCCGTGATGTCGGAAAAAAACGAGCTATTCACGCTATAGATATGCTCCGTACTTCATCAGTGGGGCGTATACGTGAAATTCTTCTTGCATCTCGACCAGTGGAGTCTGATCCAGAGGTATTTCTCACTTTTGTACAGGCACACTTGGAGGCTTTAGATAGCTATTCGGATCATATCTACTGGGCTCTGTCACATATGAAGCAACCAGACCTCATCTACGTATGAGAAGTATGTAAAAAATGGCAATGAGAAGCAGATATTCAGGGAAAAGAAAGCCTCTACCGCTCTATTCTCCATTTTATTCAAGAAGAATTAGCATTTCGGCAACCAAAACTGCGAAGTAAAAAGATATGAACTCAAACTGCAGCAATTCAAGAACAAGTAGAAGCAGTCTTAGAGAAAAAAGTACATCTACGTCCAAAAACACCACCCAAAGAAAAGGTGGTACGAATTCCAAAAATACAGCAAGCCCCGAAACTTCGAGCGCGTAAACTCCAAAATGCCTCCCCAGAAGTGATGCAATCTTGGTACCTCAGTGGTCCAGATTATGCTACGGGAAATGGAGTTACTGGAAAAAGTGTGGTTCAGCAACTGATTATTCAAGGAAATTTTCGAATAGGTTGGACCAAATATGTGAAATCCATTCCCGAGGACATTTGGAAAGAGCTCGGCTATAAATTTCCTCTCACGATTCCGGGTATGCCAGATGCTCAAGGTCATCTACGGCATACCAACGAAGCCATGCTAGAATTTTTCAAAGAATCTGATCCTCAGTCGGTTTCTCAGTTGATGCAAGTTCAGAAAAAGAATCCCTCCGTAGAAACATCAACATTTGATGAAGTATACCTAAAAAATATGAAGCGCTGGTACCATCAAGGATATATGGATCCCAAAACCAATCAGGTCATTACGGGTAAGACTATCTTACAACAATGCATTGCAACTAAAAAATATGCAAAAGCATTTGTGACCTATATGCAAACGCTCGACGCACCTACGATCGAAAGTATGGGATTTGCTATGCGCACTTCCCTCAGTACGAACTGTAGGTTATTGGGGATGGACGCAAAGGATATGAAACTGGAATCACTTCTCAAAGCGCTATGAGAAACTGATATGGAAACAATGCTTATGCCAGTATCCAAGCAACATAGAAAAATTATTATAAGTCCTGCAGAATATCTGGAAAAGATGAAAAGCTGGTACCACCAGGGTTATCTAGCAGATACGGGGGAAACCCTTACTGGGAGAGAAATTATTAGGGCATGCGCACAAAACAACGGTGGTTATCTTGTGAATTTTCGAAGCTATGTAAATTCGATCAGCCCTTCTGAGCAAAAACAAATAGGCGTACGTTTTCATACCAGCTTTACTGGTATTTTCAACTACTTAGGAAAAGATCCAAGAGGAACGCTTTTGGAATTCCTTCAAATGCTATGAGAAGTAAATCCAGATTCTATAATAAGTGAACTCAAGCGACCACTGCGTGCGGCAAAAATTCAGTGAAATTCGCCGAAAGAAGAACCTCAAAAAATCATAATTCCTAAGCATGCTCCTATAGTAATTCAGCCAAAAAAAGAGCTCATAGGAGAAGCTTTTTGAGATGATATCCCTGAAAATTTTCGCTATGGCTTACGTCAGTGTTTTCTGAAAATAAAAAAATGTATGTGAGAAAGTTTAGAATTACAAGAATCTGATGTAGGCGTAATGCGAAAAAGAAATGAGTTTTTTATAGTATTTCGCACTCAGGAAATATATGAGAAAATTAAACAAAATGCATTTGCGGTTGAGCAGGCAGTAGAAGAAGCTAATGAAAGTGTATTTCGCATGATAAATAACATGAACTCAAAAACAGCTAAAGGAATTACGTATGTGGCCTTTTCGGTATTATCAACAAGAAATGAAATAGAGGGTAGTTTGATTCTATAAAGCATAACGCAATAGTAAAAATAGGCACAGAAGAGAATGAGTTCAAAATTCATATTGAATTCCAAGCTTACTCCACTATACTCAACCAGTCAGTAATCCCTTCTATGGAACAAGCTCTATCCCCACTCCTTCGCTTCATGCAAGCTAAGGTGCAGTCTTACCAAGGAAAAACCGACACACCGTTTATATCCGGTATTCAAGAGGTACTCGCTACCCTTGGAAAAGATATATCCCCAGAGCTTTCGCAAAAAATCATCAATGTGATGAGCGAATCCAGCTCCAATACCCATATTTTGCGACGTGCAGTCAGTAAAAATCGAAACTAAACTTCGATTTGACTCTTCCCTGCTTTTTTATAAGATATGCCCATATTTTTGGGGAAATACCCAATTTTTTTTAGATTTACCTATGTCAAACGTAGCACTTGTTCGCGCAATTCAAGCTCCTTTCATTAAAGGAGATGTTCCTCAAATTCGAACTGGAATGGAAGTAGAAGTCCACCAGCTCATTAAAGAAGGAGAAAAATCTCGTACACAAAAATTCAAAGGTCTCGTTATCCACACTCGTGGAAAAAGCCCTCTGGAAAAGACTATCGTTGTACGAAAAGTAACTGACGGAATCGGAATCGAAAAGATTTTCGCCATTCACTCATCTACTATTTCCAAGATAGAGGTACTTCGATCTTTCAAAGTACGACACAAAAATATCAGCTTTATTAAAGCACTTCGAGGAAAGGCAGCTCGACTTAAGGAAATTAAAAATTAATAATGACTTTGTCACGACAGTGGATATACTTATAAACAATGTAATCCACTTTGTATGACAGAACGCAAAAAATTTACTGCTCCCGTAAACTTCTACCTTACCGACGCTCAAAAGAAGAAAATTGAATTTATTCTTGAGCAAAAAGGACAAAGTCTCACTGACTTTTTACGCGGCCATATTCAATCTACCATTGAAAAACACGAGGATCGAAACGGTGCGATCAACGTATACCAAACCTATATTGTTTAGCCTTTCTCGCCTGGTAGCTTTTTGAGAAGGGCCTAACCCCTTTGAAACATGCTATTTAGCGAAATGAAACTACAAGACCCTATTAA
>JAQTZK010000024.1 GCA_028687815.1 Candidatus Altimarinota bacterium
CGGAAACCACAGAAGCTCCGAGTACCGAAAGACTCAGAGCAATAATTGTGTTGAAAATTTTTGTTTTCATACCTGAATAGGTAAGGAATATGTTTTTGTTTTTGACTACGATTCTAGAAATGTTTCGATTGAGGCTTTGGGAAGTGTTTCTATTATTTTTGAACCTTTTGTGGCAACAAAGGATTTACCGCAGATGTGTCACAAACACTTGCTAAAATAGCAACAAATCGATTCTTTTGATCTAAAGTACTACTTTTTTGAATATAATCACCACACATGTCCCATGCTGTATTTTCTACATCTACTCCCGCCATAATGGTCATAACATCCGCATCAGTAAATTCAATTTTTTGTTCTTTCAAAAAGGTATCGATGTCATCAAAACCACTTACAAGATTCTTCACAGAATTTACTTGTTTGTTTTTGAGATAATTTATAAGCAATCGACGATCCTTAAGTGTATTTTTTGAGTCTTTGGTCTCGATTTGAGTTTTTATATTATCAGCAGAAAGTTTGTTCAATTTGGCAACTCTTTGACGTTCTTCGGTTTCCATATTGATTTTACTCAATACTTCTGGTGGTGGCATACCATTGATGGCATTTGGAGTTGCACTACCTCATTTTGTATCAGATACACTACTAGGTGTGTCTGTTTTTCCGAAGCAAGAAGCAAGGAGCAATGCGGTTACTCCAATGATGAGGAGTTTTTGTAGAGATTTCATAAGGAAAAATAAGTAAATCTTAGATTAGTAATTACCTGGGTTGTATGAAGGAAGGCATGATTTTTCAATAGACCAATCACCAGTTCCAGCATTTCGAATCCAAGGATCATTGGTAGTATCTGTATCTACTCTATTACGGTGCCACAAACCTGTTTTATCATATTGCCAAATTCCAACTACACCACCCGCATAGGTAACTTGAAGCGCATTTGTAGTATTATTTAAGTTGTCATATGTATTCCCCACAAGTGATACATAATACATGGTTCATCCAGCCAGTACTCGATATTGACATTTATTATCAAATGGAAGCGTATCGCTGAGATTTACTTTCTCCCAACCAATGAGGTATGAACCCTGATCAAGATCACTGACATCAGTGCCAGGTGCAATCTTCAATCCACCTTCAAATCACCAAAAATTTAATGTATTATCAAAACCTTTTGTCTTTGGCATAAATGCCAGCATTCCTTTTGCTGGTCTATCAACTGAAGTAGGTGAATCGAAAGCACCAGCATATCCATAGTCAGCATCAAAAAAGCCTACGAATGGTGTACCACCTCCATTGGCGGTGTATCCGAGTCCAATTCCACTCATTACTGATCCGATTTTACCACCAATAGTACTTGTTCCTGTATCTCCCCAAACAAATGGAGTTTCATTTCGTCAGTAGTCAGCTAATGCTGTCCAAATTCCCTGTCCCCAACAAACAGCAGTATTCCATTTTTTGATGGTAACTACATCTCCATCTGAAGCCATGAGAGGCTCTGATATGAGATCTCCACAATCCGTAACACGGGTTGCATAATTATAATTTGTCCAAGCTGATACGCTTCCAACAGTTCCAAGAAGGATAGCTCCTATGATTGCGAGTGAGGCTACTCGAGGCAATTTTTTCATAAAATGAGGTTTAAGTGCAGATAGACTAGTATAAGTTATAGGAAGTGTCAAATAGAAATATTGTATATTTTAATTGTTTTATAAAAACATAAAGACAAATCCCTATATATGTTTATAAAACAAGATATTCAGATGTATTAAGTTAAATAAGGTTATGTATTTTAATTTGAAAAAGGAAATTTTATATACTATACTATACTCAACCATCTAATACGCACGCCTCTATGAAAAAAAATGCACGTATCGCCATTGCGCTCACGGGAATCTTTGTACTACAAGGATTTGTGACTCCAGCTTTTGCTGCAGGTCCCTCTGGAACGGTCAATTACAACGGACAATCTATCCGGGTAAATGACGGTCAATTTAATTTTAATGGAATGACGGGAACTATTGATATTGACGGAAATTTTAGACTTTCGGACGGAACTGTAGGAAATATCACTCAACTTGCTGGTGTTTCTGGATATAAAATTGATGGGGAAACAGCTGTAACTGTAAGCTCAAATGAACTTTTTGTATCGGGCACTGATCGAAATGGAACCTATTCTCGAGTCGATATTCGCGTACTAGCAAAGTCTATGAAAGATGGTAGCTATATACTGGATGGTCCAATGGTAGCTGGTATAGCGACTGGGGTCATGGGATACACCGCTGCCGAATTTGAACAATTTAAACAGTTTGTTCGCACTCACAGTGTTGAAGAAATTGCTGCTGAAATTGCAAAAATGCCAACTGACAAAATTATAGCTATCGATGAGTGGCGACCAACTGCTGGAAATACTGGTTGGAGAGTGAGTCCTGATGCCATTGTTAAAATGCTGCTCACCAACCCGGAAAGTATTGCCGTAGCTTTTGAGCAGGCTGGTATTCCTCTTACTCATGCTGATCTGACTCGCTATTATAGTATGACCAATCAGCAACTGGAAGTGGAACTCAAAAAACTTACCAACGATCAACTGGAAAAAATACAAGGTCGTTTAGCTACAACAAAATCCAATTGTAGTAATAATTATGCGCCCAATCTCGCATCTCAGTGCGCCACTCCAGGTTGGCAAGATCTATCTTCATTTTCTCCAGAAGTTGGTCGTGTCGTTTCTCCTGCTGAAAAAGATGCTATTCGGAGAATAAAAACTTATATATCTTTGACTGTTTTTAATGCTGGTGGAGAAGCAAATAATATGAGCACTCTTGGAAAACAAAATTGGGATGGAACTGGATGGAAACGAGATGCTTTCAAGCCCTATCTTACCAATGCTATGATTGCAGATTATGTTGCCCATCCAACAAAGGGTGAATTTATGGGGGGAAGTGGAACCAATTACAAGTGGGGGGATGGCACTATATCAGCCGGTAGTGGAAGTGGTAGAACCATAACAGGAGCAGCTATCGCCACTATTACCGAAAGTATAACTATTGATGTGGCAAATTGGTATCGAACCACTTTGAATCGCGAACCAAATGCTACGGAAATAGCATATTGGAAAGGAGCACTCAGTAGTTCTGGAAATCCAGCAAGTACCTATACAAGTTTTGTGAACGCCGCAAGAAGTGCTGGTGAAACTATTATTCCAGGCATGAGTCATACCAGTATTCCTTCTACTACATGATCTCATGCAGTTATTGTGAGTCCTTTGAATACGAATACTAAAGCCATTATAGATAATTGGATTACCGCTAAAATAATTTCTCGTAAAGGTGATCTTAATCCTATTGAATATCAAAATTTTCTCACTCTACTTATAACCAAGATGAACACACTCAAGTCTGAGACTACTACCGTGAACAAAATTAATATTCTCAATTATATTATTGCACGATTGACAGCAATTCAGAAAGCAAACTAGTATTGAAATCCATTTGTTGTATCTTTAATTTTATTTATATGAAGCAAGAAATTACCTCAAAAAAACTCTGGCTTTCCCTTTCTATATTTCTCGTTCTATTGGGAATCTGAGTTATATTCATGGGAAATGAAAATATTTCAAAGTCCCTCTTGTCACAATTCTCTGGAACGAATGTAACTCCAGCCAATGCTTCAAATCTTTGGAGACCAAGTACTTCAAACCCCTATCGTGTTAAGGTTACCGAATCTATATCTACCCGTCTTGATCCAGTCATTACTCGCATGCTGGCTCGTGGTGCAGGACTTACCGCAGATGGATATCAAATCTATCTCGCTAATCTGGTGGAAGGAATCGAAAGAATTGCTGCCCAATCTAAATATACTAGCAATACAGATGTCCAAAATATAGTTTCATACTTATCATTTGAACTTACAGATACAAAAGCACTTATGGCAAATAATACCAATATTGTATCCGAAATTACTAGTTTTTTTGAAGGAAATGAAGTGATGTCTGGGGCTACAGTAAGTGGACAAACTGGGTGAATTGAGCCAGTTCCAGCAAGTGTTGCAGTTTCAGAAGTTATGAATGGTGGCTCTTTTGAACAGATGATGTCATCGGCACTTAATTCTGAAAAACTCAACCAAGAAAATATAAATGAAGAACCTGCTATGCCTCCTGCCTGTCTACTTGGAGTACCACTTTGTACTGGAAATACTGAACTTAAAAATATTAATACCATCACTGGATCATGTCCTATTTGGAGATGTGTAACAATACAATAAAAAAACAGTTTTTGACTTAAAAGACACTACTCCATGTAAATAAAGACTCAAAAAACTATTCCGTTTCGGAATAGTTTTTTGAGTCTTTGTGAGTAATGAAAGAAGAATAGAAGTTTCAAAACAATATATCGAAAATTCTTAAATCTTTTTCAAAGCAATGATGATCGATTGTCCTTCGATTTCTATGGTTCGAGAAATATCTGCCTTGCCGTCAAAATCAGATTCAGAAATATCTTGAGCGAGGGTTTCACTTTGAATATACTCTCAGAATGAGAGCATTTCTGACGCTCCTTGAAGTCCAAGTTGAATACGATCACTGACTTCATATCCCGCTTCTTTGCGAAGGTCTTGGATAGAACGTACCAGATCACGAGCCATTCCTTCTCGTTTGAGAGTTTCTGTAACGATCGTATCCATGAGAAGCACCAGCCCTCCTCCACCTTCTACGTCCATATCGAGCTCCAGTGGTTCATATACAAGTTCAAATTCTCGGGCTTCCAAAATAGTCTCCCCTACTTGCACTCGCCCATCCGAAAGCTCGATAAAATCACCAGATTTTGCTGCTCCAAGAATTTGTTGTACATTTTTACCAAATCTTGGCCCAATAAGTCGAGCATTTGGGCGACAGATAAGTTTGGCTACTTTTGACATATCTGCTCCCATGATAATTTCTTTGACATTGAGCTCTTCTCGAAGGATTTCCACATAGTATTCAGAAAGATGAGTACCGATGGTAACGGATTGAAGTGGTTGTCGTACTCGAAGTTTTTTGCGACCTCGAAGCGCGAGTCCAAGGGCAACGAATTGCTTCGTCTTTTTCATATCATCACGGAGATCTCGTGGTACCGAGAAGCGATTGAACTCTGGGAAAAATTCCAAATGAACACTTTCTCGACCCGTCAATCCCTGATAAATATGTTCCGTAACAAATGGGATAATCGGTGCGGCAATCTGACAGAATTCTACAAGTACTCGGTGAAGTGTTTCATAAGCAGAATTTTTATCTGCATCGGCTTCTGAACGCCAGAAACGTCTGCGAGAACGACGCACGTACCAATTGGTCAAGTCATCCATGAAATCAAGAATACTTCGTGCCATGGTTTGGAGATCGTATTTCTCATAAGAATTTTGAACCTTGGCGTTGAGTTCTTGAAGTTCTCCAATAATCCATCGATCCATCGGATTAACTCTTGGTGTATGAGGAAGTTCAACGTACTCAGCATTTTTCATGGTCGAGAAAAGATGTCGGTCAAATGCTACACTCGCAGGTACCGACTCCATGTACTGGAACACGGATTTGAATACTCCTCCGTGAGCAACAATGAGCACATTTTTATCTGCATATTTTGGAAGCTCACTGGCAATCCATGTTTGAACTCGTGCCGTGAATTGTTCTTCAGATTCGATAGAGTTGTCAGCGAAACAGATAGAATGAATATCTGACATATCGCAAGATTCACCAGTGGCGAGATTGTGTTCCTCAAGTACTTCGGTGTATTTTCGTCCCGTGAATTTGGCACTTCTTCGTTCCATGATATCTGGAACGGTAATCATCTCACCCGTAAATCCCGTGGTAGTCGCGACAATTTTTGCCGTTTCTTGTGCGCGAGCTAGAGGGGATACGAAAATGATATCAAATTTCATACCGCGCGCTTTCATAGTTTCAGCGGATTTAAGCGCCTGAGCTTGTCCGTTGGCATTGAGTGGGGTATCATCGAGCCCATCAGAAAGGCGTTTTTCAAAGTTCGCATCGGTTTCACCATGTCGCATAAAATAGTGTCGACCCGCCGCAGGTTTCCATCCATCAATATTGGCGTAGGTGGTGAAAAAACTATAGGTATTCCAAAGCGGAAGAATCACTCGCTTGATAGCATCGACGATGCCATCTTCACTGAAAACAATATCTCCTCCCGTCATAAGTGGAGTATTCGTGAGATAAAAGCGGATCGCATCCGCCCCAAACTGCTCAATAGTTCCACGAGGATCTGGATAGTTTTTGAAACTCTTGCTCATCTTTCGACCATCAGTTCCGTAGATAACTCCCGTAGTGATAACATTTTTGAAGGCCGGCTTTCCTTTGAGAAGTACCCCAAGTACGTGCATGACATAAAACCAAGCTCGCACTTGTCCGACATATTCTGCGATAAAATCCGCAGGAAAACTTGCTTCCATCGCCGCTTGATTGTCAAATGGGTAGTGCATTTGCGCGTAGGGCATAGAACCTGAATCCATCCATACATCGAGAACTTCGGGAATTCGAGTGTATTTGAGTCCATTTTCCGTCCACTGGATATCATCGATATATGGCTTGTGAAGGTTTTCGATCTTCATACCACTCGCTTTTTCGATATCAGCTCGACTGGCGAAAACTTTACGGTCTTGTTCTACTCCATTCGCATCACGCCCAATCCAAACTGGCATCGGTGCTCCCCAATATCTCGTTCGAGAAATACACCAATCTGGGGCAGAATCGAGCCCTTTGGCAAAACGTCCATGTTTGAGGTGCTCCGGAAACCAGTAGATTTCTTCATTAGCGTTCTTGAGAGCTTCTTTGTTGTTTTGAATGTCGATGAACCATGATTTTTGAGCCTTCTGCATGAGAGGAGTTCCAGAGCGAGGACAGAATGGAACTCGGTGAGTGATTCCTTCGAGCTTAAATAATGAATTATTTGCTTTCATTCGCTCGATATTGATTTTGTTAGCTCCATTTTCTGGATGATCCAAATCAAGATAATGTGTTCCTACATAATCAAAAATTTCGTTCGTATATCTCCCCTCCTCATCCATAGCACCCGAAATATGAATTCCATGTTCTTTGGCAAGATTGTAATCGACATCTCCGAACTCTGGAGCTTCATGTCCAATACCCGTACCATCAGTGTCAGTGATAAAATCAGCATGGTAGACTTTGTGATTTTTATCACCGAATTTGTTGTAATAGTACTCAGGAAATGGAGGAATATACGAAAGACCTACCAACTCAGTACCTTTGAATTCACGAAGGGTGGTATATTCTCCCTTCCCTTTGAAAACGGTATCTAGACGATTTTTTGCAACGATATACCCTTCACTATTATTTTCTACAAGTACGTAATCAATGTCATTTCTTACCGCAAGTGCCATATTTGCGGGGATAGTCCAAGGTGTGGTAGTCCAAGCAAGAATAGAAATACTAGAAATATTCGGACGATTGGTTTCTAAATTGTAAATATCAAAGTTCTCTCTGATAAAATTTTGATCATCGCTCGTTTCAGTTTCGGATTGTAAAATATATCCGGATTCATTTGTGAGAAGTTGTATCCACTCAAGCTTTGTATGTTTGTGTGACTCTTGAATCACAGGGGTTCATTCGAGTGTCACCTCAAAATACTCCCCTTGCCACATAGTACCTTTGACTATAGTTTTTTTCTCAGTGATTTTTTGTTGCACCTGACAATTTACACCCAGCTCCTCCATTACTTCACGCCTCAAAGCTACTTCCGCGGTTTCACCAGCATCAATTTTTCCTCCAGGACACTGCCATTTACCACCATGTTTTTGATTTTTAAGCATGAGATATTCTCACTTTTCGTTTTTGATAACGGCAAGCACATATCGGAGATATCCATCCCGAGTATATTCAAATTTTCCACCCTCTTTTTCATCGATTTTACTCGTATTTTGCTCCAGTTGAAACTTCACTGTAATTGCTGGATCATTCACTTCCTGATAGCTATCATCCATAGCTACCTCAAAATTGGAAATCGGCGTACCAAGCTTCCAGCTATAGAGCGATACTCGCTTTCCCTCGTAGATAAGCCCCTTTCGATAAAGTTCCGAAAATACCCACATAACGGATTCCATATAATCTTGATCCATGGTTCGGTAGGCACGATCCATGTCTACCCATCGTCCGATTCGATCAATATACCAATCCCATTCGGCGGAAGTTTCGGCAGTATAGGCGTAACATTCATCGATAAATTTTTTGACTCCCACTTGCTCCACTTCTTTGTTGGAATTGATACCGAGCTTTTTCTGAACCTTCTCTTCAATAGGAAGTCCGTGACAATCCCATCCCCACACTCGCTCTACACGTTTTCCTTGCATAGTCCAATATCGTCCCACCGTATCTTTGACGATGGAAGAAAGAAGTGAACCATAATGTGGAGTTCCCGTAATAAATGGAGGTCCGTCATAAAATCGGTAGGGATTTTCGACGGGTCGTTGGTCGACAGATTTTTTGAAGGTACCGTTATCTTTCCAGAATTGAGTAATATCTGCTTCAAGATTTGGGAAAGATTGTTTGGGATTGACGGATGGGAACATAAGTGGTGGATAAAGGATAGTTTAGTTCGTTTCTTTTGGATGGTAATTATGACTCTTTGACCATTCCCAGAAATCCATAGTTCGGAGTTCATTGAGAATACATTTGGCACTTTCCGTTCGCAAGGCTCGTCCAATATTTTCTATAAAAATCGCCGTTCCTTCGTAGCCTGATTGCTGATATATTCGAGCTTGGAAGGCTTGTTCTAGATAGTCAGCATCTTTGGCAATTTTTCCTTCATGGGTTTCATGGGCCTCATATTCATGTACGAGATGTATAATTCCATTTCAAAATTTCAATCCCTCTACTTGATCTTGCATGACTTCATCCTCAGCTTCAGTTTTACTTTTGAGATATCGACTCGCGAGTTTATGCAAGTCACCAATGCGGGTTTCAGCCATATCATGCCAGACCAGCATGGCAGTAACTCGTAATGGATCTACTCGTTCCATTTCTGCGAGAATGTAGGCAATTTGTGCGGCGCAAAGTGAGTGTTCTGCCACGCTATCAGGGTTTTGAATACCGACAATTTTCCATCATTCGTGTTTCACCTTTTTAAGGTGTTGCATTTCAAACATAAGTTTGGAAATATTTTTACTATCCATATTAGATCTTATAAAAACGGTTGAAAAAAGGTACAATCGCACAGCGAGTTGCGAGAGCGAAGAACTACAGATTTGAACGTGAAGTTCATATTTTGCAGAAATTTCATCTCTTAAAGCTTAAAATACGGATTGTAGAATGGACTAATCGCCGCCTTAAATGCAGATTCAAACTCGTCTCGTCGAGTGAGCATATCAGCACTCCAGGCCCCCATACTTCCATTTTCGCTTCGGATATCAGTTTTACCAGAAAGCTCTGCCATAATAGGACCGAGTTCGAGTCCTTCTCAGTAGAGTTTATGTTCAACAAATTCTGGCACTTCCATATGTGGAGAAAATCCAAAATGTCATTCTCCAGATTTGTTTTGGATATAGACAACACCTCCAAGATATTTCTTCCCGAGAACATCAGTAGTTCCTCATTCAATACCAATATAGTAATCTGCATCAATCCCCTCTTTTATGAGATTTTGGGCTCGGTTCTGTGCTCATTTCATTGTTTCTTCGATAGAAAGTGGCATGGAGGCAATATCTGATGAGACAGATTTGAGAATATATTCCATGGAATCAGCGAAATCGACCAGATACGGACATGCCGCAACACCTGCCTTTATTCCATCAACTTTTGGAGCGCGCTCCGTACCGATAGCAATTTTCATAGTCACAAAAAAACACGAAATAAAATTCGTGCCGTGGCTCAGAATCATCTGAGAGGTACCACCTCGGCGGGTACTTGATTTGGGTTGTTGACGGAGTATTGCAACTCCGAAGGATTCTACGCCGGTAAACCGGTTCTTTCCTCAGCTCGCGGGTGATAGCCGCTCAAACGCTTTTGATTCGGAAGAAGCATATATAAAAGTCAGGTAAAATCAAATCAAGAATACCGTGCTTTTGATTTGATTTTACCTATGCATCACTTATTTGTAATCAAAGACAAACACCCCATTCTTGAGCGTAGTAGTCCCTGCTATCAACGATACACAGCGAGCTGCCATGATAGTAGCTGGCTTATCATTGGGATACTGACGAAATAATTCCCTTGCCCGAGTAAAATCTCCAGCAAAATAGTGTCATAATGCTGTTTCATACGCTTCAATATATTTACGTTTTTCTTCAAAAGCATGATTTTGTGTACTCTGAAAGCCTACTAACTCAAAAATTTCTACTGACTCTTCCTTCCCCTTTACTCGTATTCTATCCAATCGACGGAATATAAAATCCTGTACTCCTACCTCCTCGACTACCTGAGCACTTACACATATAAGAGTTCCATACTCTTTGTTAACCCCTTCCAATCGAGAGGCCAAATTCACATTATCTCCCATAATGGTATAGTTGAAACGCTCCTTGGATCCAATATTACCAACCATCACTTCTCCTGAGTGAATTCCCATTCGTGTGACGATATGGGGTATATTTTGTGTTATCCATTTAGTATTTAATTCCATAAGTCGTTGTTGTTGTTCTAGAGCAGTTTTGCAAGCCCAATACGACGGATGATCCAGAGATAAAGGTGCTCAAAAGAATCCCATAACTGAATCACCAATATACTTATCAAGAGTACCGTTGTTATCCACGAGAATATTCGTCATTTCCGAAAGATATTCATTCATTAATCGAAACAATTCATCGGTCGAAAGCTGTTCAGAAATTCTACTAAAACCTTCAATATCTGAGAAAAATACGGTAAGATATCGGCGCTGTCCACCCAGTGATAAAAGTTCTGGATTTGCAGAAAGTTGTTTGACGATATCAGGTGAAATATAGTGTCCAAAAGCAGTTGAAAGGAATCGCCTGTTCGCATCAACGACAAAGTACCGATAAAATGATCATCCTATGAGGGATGACATAATTGCTACTACCGTATAGGTCCATACATCAAGTAAAAGTCCATGTGCCGCCATCAAATACCAAGAAGCAAATATTATCAAAAATGGAAGTACAGCAAAAACCATAGTTGCCACCCAAATACTCGCATACACCACCACCAAAAAAGTACTGAGTGCGAATATGGCTAAGACCATATTACTCCATCGTTCATTTACTGGTTGAAGTGGAGTATTTTGCATCAAAGATTCAAGCATGTTGGCATGAAACTCAATTCCGGGCATACGATTTCCAATATCTACTGGAGCAAAATATGCATCATGAATCAGGGTTCCATATTCCCCTACCAAAACTGCTTTACCTTTGAAAAAATCCTTGGGATATTTTCCATTCAATACATCAATGAGAGATATCTTTGGATATTGATCTACTCGGCGTAAAAATGGAATATATGTAGTCCCATCATCTCCTACTGGTATTTTTCGAATAGGAAGAATTTGATAATCCCCATTTTGAAAGGTGCCAGAAATCTTCGAATCACCTATCCATTTTCTATACATTTGAATAGAAAATGCTTCAATATTTTCTCATTGAAGTTGGTATACTGGCTTAATTCGGTTGACAATATTTTTTTCGAGTATCACATCAATCATGCCCCAAAATTTTCTTGGATAGACTGATTTTGGGATGACCTGTTCCCCATCTCCAGAACCTACTTTTGCAGCAATTACGATATTTTTATATTTTTCGAGTACTTCTACAAGTTCTCATTCTTTTGGATCTGGATTGGCGAGTACAATATCGAGACCAATGGCTTTTGCTCATCACTTTTCTAACTCTTTGATCAGATCAATATAGACTGATTTTGAAAAATTCAGTACACGAAAGTCTGATTGCGTCAAGGCATTCAAAGAAGTGTTATCTATAGCTACAATGACTATATTATCGGTAGGATTAGCTCGAAGCACTTTGTAGGCAAAGTAGGCATTGAAGTCTACACCGATAATAGTTCCAAAAATTCAACTCAATCCAAAGCCTATAATGAGGATGGTTGAAAAGGCCAAGAACTGAGATATTGATTTGAGTTTCAAATGTCGTATACTTACACATATTATCATACTCGTATATGGACCAGAAACAAAAAATGATTGCCATGCTCGTAGCAGTAGGCATTTTGGCAGGCGCTGGAATTGGATATATTTGGTTCGCGGGCAATCCTATTACACAAGAAGTCGCCTATCAAATTCAGGGAAAATTGAATACCACTTCTAGTTCAGGTAGTCTCGTTATTACTGACACCACCGTTGGTTATGTATCAGAAATAGAAGGTATAGGAAAACTCAATCGTAAAGGAAATGAATCATTGATTCAAAAAGAATATATATTGCAAAGTGGAGATATAGTATCTACCGAAAGTGGATCAACGATTGAAATAATATTTGCTGATAATTCCTTTGTTCGAATTGAAGAAAACTCTAAATTGATAATCGCTTCCATGAACGAAGTTGAGCTCAAAAATGGATGACTTTGGGCACGTATTCTTAAACCACTTCAAGATACTTCTATTTTTACTATAAAAGCCTCTGATCTTTCGGCAGGTGTACGTGGGACTGTAGTTCGAACCACTACCTCCTCTGGTGAAATGAGAATTGATGTTATAGATACCACCATTGGCACAGGGTCTGCTGTGGATGTAACCGTCAATACTTCGTCTGGAATTTTACAAGAGAGTCTCTCTGACGAAGAATCACTTACTATTCTTAAAAATTTGCAGAAAAAAGTAAAACTTAATATGGATCAAATGCTTCAAGACGAAGTGATTCGAGATAATCTCAAAAAGGATATCCTACTTATGCATCGAATGATGACAGAATCCATGAATACATCTCACAAGACACCTATAACTATGATGGAGATACCGAAAGATCAATTTCAGAAAATGAATCAAGAAATCATACGGTCACTTCCAAAAAGTAACGAACTCAACAAATTTTTTGTTTCACAAATTATAGAAGATGATGCAAGACAGTTGGGCATGTTTTCTACGGCTTTTTCTGCTTCTAAACAGGACCTAAGTGCAGAAGAGCAGGTGCAACTTCTAATTAGCT
>JAQTZK010000025.1 GCA_028687815.1 Candidatus Altimarinota bacterium
ATTCAAACAGCATGAACGGGCTGCAGTGGATTTGCATTGTCCAATAGAATTTGAGCCATATTTCCACGGTTTATCGAAAGATTAGTCCAAACATCTTGAATTATATTATTAACAAATGGGGTAATGTTTACTCCTGATTCTTTGAAGGAGATAACAAGCTTGAGATTTTCTTTTATGGCTTCCCTCACAATACGATCATTTTGTACCCCTAGGTCAGCAGTAATTAAGCGAAAAATAGTATTAGAATATATCTTATAAGTTTCCAGTGACCTCTTATTTTGCACTTCCCAAATAGCAATAATATTTAGCTTATTCAGTAGCTCATCTATGTAGTGTAGATCAGTTTTCTTAGAAATCAGTAAATTTATAAATACCCCAGCATTTTCTTTCCATTGAAAGAGACCTTCGGTATTACCAGTTTTCAATATTTTATCAAATAGTCAGGCGTATCTAATTAAGGCTCTCTCTAAAAGTGGGTTTTCACCAGAAAAAAGCCGCCCAGTATAGTCGATTTCAGTAAACTTTACTACCACATTCTTATAAAGTTTCAGACTTTCCAGTATAGCATAAACATCCCCTCTGTTTACGTTGAAAAGAACTATATCTTCGAGTCTTTCGAAGAATCGATTAAGTCATCTATCTATTTCCGAATCGTGACTTCAGAAGTAATCCAAATTGGGAATGGTTTTTATTTCTCCATAAGCATCCATTAGGCGTGAAAAACATCTATCTATTATGCCTAGATAATCCCTTGCTAGAGTATACTCCTGATTACTTATCAACTTTTGGACTCCGTCAAAAAGTGCTTCTAACTTATACCATCACCCTTCTAGCATACTTATTCAGAAAGTCATCAGCGCAGTACTATCTTCAGTCTCTTGTTTTTTACTGTCCTTCTTAAGGTATGCCGCCAAAAGTCATTTATATTTCTTAAGGTGCTCTAATATCCCTGTGAAATAACCTTCTACATTCTTTACCATTCAGGAGGGTGATAGTTTTTGACTAATACTATGGAAGAAAAATAGAGTTAGCCATATAACAAAAGCCTCTACTGCAAGTGAAAAGGGAAACAACAGATGATCGGGGCAAGCATTCAATAACAAGAAACTATTACCTCAGAGGAAGAAGAATACTATAGTAGCTAACCCTATAAACCCTGTTACGAGATATGTTGTCTTGTCGGTGCTTGCATCAAATATAAACGTAAGTGGTGCATAATTCGCAAAATTCTGAACGTAGAAAAAGTGAATTGTTATCAGCAAGGCTAATATCGATCCAAACATTGCCCCAACCGAACTAAAATAAGTCGTTGGATCGGCCATATGGAAGAAATTCCACTTCACAGAAATTCCAATCAAAATTGCAGTGGCAATGAAATAAATGATAGATAGCAGACGGAACTTATTCTGAAAAAATGCAAAAGTACGCATATATCCTCGAAATGCTCGCATTTCAAAATTTGTACGCATTATAATTAGTGATTCTATACCACTTTTCCACTTATTTTGAATCTGGTAGCGACTCATTACTATGATTAGGTAATTCTTAAAGATTTTGACGTAGACTTGTACTGATTTCATAAGTTATTATTATAACATTGAACACTGTCTGAATATTTTGTTCAAAAACAAATGTTATTATAGGTAACCTCTCGTCAAAGCACAAGAAAGCTTATTATTTTCAAGCTTTGATGTGATTATGGATATTAAGCTACAGTATCGTATACTAATATGAATTTACATATAAAAGTTATAAGAAAACTTCTAAAAGAAACCTACTCAGGAGCTTTATTTCTGATTCTTGTAGCCCTTGTTTCGTTGCTTTGGTATTACTTCTCTTGAGTAAGTTACGAATGGCGAAGTATAGAACCTATAGAACAGCCCGATACTTTTGTTCGAATCGTGTATAGTTTTTTGGTATTTTTTACCCTTTGATTACTACTCTATTTTTTTAGGTTCTATCAACTACTCCACTTTGTATTTGTGAGGCTCTTGGGTGACAGGAGAGCATACAAAAAGATTAAATGGTTCATCTGGTTAGTGCTTATGTGACTTATGTACCTTGTGATTGTTCCATTTGTGGTAGATACTATGAACAATGTTCTATCATTTCTATACAACCTTCTGGGTATATTGGTATATCTGATGCCCGCTTTGTGAATATCGATTACTACATTTTTGATTGGCATAGTTTTATACGCGAAAATAGTACAAAAAAACACTGAAATTTCTTCTCGCGGAGATATTTAGAATGACTTCCGATAGTACTATATAAAACTTTCGAACTTGGTAGCAAAGCTCTTATAAAAAAGGAGAAGAGGGAAATGAAAAAGAATTTAATGAACTTACTTGAATTAAACAATTGTAAACCCACCAACACCAACAAAAAAACTCCTAAAAAGGAGTTTTTTTAATTCCACATAACTTCACACTCACTGATAATATTTTTTTGGAGGTCTTAATAGATAGCAATCTTGAACTTTTATTGAGAATTACGATAGATTGGTGGAAAAGTATGGAAGATTATTTTAGAAAATACGGTTAGATATCTTTGTTGAGCCCCCAGAAGGATTGTCTGTAGCTACGATACGATAAAGTATTCCTTTCCAATGGAGGAATCTAACCTATAAGAAAACAATCTCCACTATTGGATTCCCATGGTTTACCCATATACTTTACGGTAATTAATTCCAATATCTATGCTTAATAAACCAATTCAAAACATAACACTGGAAGATTTCCATGCTCTTGTAGAAAGTGGTGCAAGGGAATCTATAAATATGGATTTCAAGCAGTTTTATTCAACTACTGAACCTTGAAAAAAAGCTGATTTTCTGGCGGATATTTCAGCTTTCGCTAATACTTCTGGCTGAGATTTGATTTATGGAATTAAAGAAGTCGATGGAGTGGCAAGCGAAGTAACTTCTTTTGACGTGGCAGACCATGATCAGGAATTACTAAGCATTACATCGCTAGTGCAGGAATGAATAGAACCCAGAATCCAAATGGAATGAAGATTTATTCCATTTGATGAAAAATTTCTTTTAATTATACGGGTTAAGAAGAGCTGGCTTCCACCCCATCGAGTTGTTCATAGTGGAAGTTCGAAGATTGTTAATAGGTTCTTTGCTAGAAAATCCAATGGAAATTATCCCATGGATATCTCAGAGATTCGACGAACTTTTGTTTCTTCTGAAACGCTCAATGAGAAAATTGCATCCTTCAGAACCAAAAGACTTATTGATATTGGATCGGACCGTGTCAGCTCGCTTTCCCTAAAAGCTTGATGAAAATTCGTGCTTCATATTCTTCCAATAAACGCCTTGTTGGGCGAATCGAGCTTCGATATTAATGCCACCCATAATAACGCCGTCCAACATCTTTATCCAATAAGGAAAAGCGCATTTAATACGCGCATCAACTATGAATGATTGGCTACTTATGCTGGTGAGCTCACTAATGTTAGCTCCTATGTCCAGCTTTTCAGAAACGGCACTTTAGAAGCCACGGAATCGGGTGGGTTTACGGAGATAATAAGAGATAGTGAACGCTACATTCCTAGTCTGAGCTATGAGCAAGCTTTAATTAAGTCTCTTGATAGATATATGCAATTCATGAGGGATGTTGGCCTCGTTGGCCCGTTCTCAATTCATTTATCACTCCTTTGAGCAAAGGGTTGCAAGTTAGCGGTTGCTCCAAGTGGATTTCTTGATGAGTACTTCCCAATAGATAGAGATATCTTGGAGACTCCAGATGCTCTAGTGGAAGATTCTGAGGGCAATCCTGAGCAGATATTACGTCCTATGTTTGATACGATTTGGAACGCCTGTGGACTTCCTAGATCCCTCAATTTTGATGAGGATGGGAATTGGGTTGCTGAAAATTGGAGGAATGTCTAAGAATATGAGGATTCCGCAATACTAAGACTATTATCATGATTAATGCTATATTGCATGGGCTGGGAATGTATTGGAAAGATACTTCAAGCTCGATGAGGAAGCGAGAAAACATCTAAAAAAGGTTCAGTAGAGCTAATTCAAGTTAATTTTTCTGAACCATCTAGGTAACTTTCCTTCTTCTACATTTTGTAAAAAATATCATATGATATTTTTTGTATTAAGCGCATGATTTTGGAAGGCTTTATCAAATAAAATCTTCCAAATATCTAGATCATCTGGTCAGGATGAAATTTTATCTACTTCTTTCAAATGTGTTAAACGATCTCTAAGTTCCTTAAGTTTTTCAAAATCACTTATAATTTTATCTTCTATAGCACTTATTCAATAAATCTGCGGTAGTACTTCTGTAAATTTTCTACCAATTGGCAGCTGCTCTTGAATGAATTTCTGATCCCTATATTTTATCGATCCTTTTACTCTTTCTTGAAAAATATATTCTTTTGGTATTGAATCATTCATAAATGACTCCAGAGCTAGGAAGGAATAGATAACATTTCATATTCTGCATTGCAAAACTCCCATTAGCTCATCGAAATTTTTTGGAGCGTAACCATATCCTTTTCGTTTCTCAAAGTTTCTAAATACAAAATATCAGTCTGTTTTTTTAAAAAGTTGATTTGAAAAGTCTAAAAAAACTGCACTCATATTTGGTAGCTCAAACCAGATACTAGAGTTGGACATTGGAAATTGTCATATTACTGTAATCACATCCCCATCTTTTCACCAACGTTGATCTCATTTTAGAGTAGTTACAGCCTGCAAACGCCAGTCATATGAATCTAGTTTAGTATTATAAACCTCACTACTCATTTTTAAATAAATTAATTTACTTTGTGAGAACATTGTAGTCCTGAAACTCTAAAAATCTATAGCTAATCTTGTTTAAGTTTTTTTATAAGCTCATCAAATTCCTCACAGTTATTCATTCAATTAGTTATTAAAAATGTTTCTATACAACTAGAAATAGGTTTAGAAGTTCCTGAGTCATTTCACACTTCATATAGAGCATTGTGAGTTAAGTTTGATCATCAATTACCTTCTACACTGTCAAGTCTTACCCATAGGCAATTATCGTACTGTGAACTATAAAATACCTGAACAAATGATGCAGTTTTTCAAGGTTCGTTATGATACACTTTTGCTATCTGTTCCGTCCTTTTGATTAAGCTTTCCGTGAGACTTATGCAAGCCTGTCTTTTATTAAATAGACTTTTCTGCTCTCACATTATATTGTCGCTCGAAGTTTTACTGAGCTCTTCTATTTGAGTTTTTAATCTAGTTATTTCCTCATCCTTTCTATCATCTCAATTGAATGAACAACTACTTAGGATGAGTACTAAAAACACTAACGAGATAGAGATATGCGAATACATATAATAAAAGGTAATGAAATATCATTACCAAAATAATTTGTGTGTTCTGGCAAACAAAGAAGGGCAACTGAGTGCTCTTTATGTTCGCCAGAACAATACTCTCTCCATGTATCAAAGATACAGAAAAGGGTGAGCAACATCAGTTGCCCTTTATTGTCTTAGATAACATGGAGAAAATAAAAGAAAGTATTATTCTGGCAGAAGCATTCTAGTGTTTTTTTTTGAAACGCAAAACTGCACGGAATACTTATATATTTATACTCTAAAACATATTGAGAAATGTTGAGAAATGATAAGATTTTTTAAGATTAAATCCTCTTAAGAAGAGCCATTTTTTCTTTTGTTAGTGAGCTTTTTTTACTATTTCTAAAAATATCTAACTTAGCATACTAAACAATGTTCGGATTATTCTACTTTTCGATATACTTGGAAATAATTTCTTGTAACTTCACACGAGATGAAAACATCAAAAAAGACACCACAAGTAACAGGTATTCCAGTATTCGCCTATTTGAGAAGGAGTACAAGCAAAGAGCAACAAAAAGATTCTCTGGTTCAGCAAATGGACGGTATAAATATTCTTGTTAAGAGGCTTGGCCTTAATGAGAGTGAAGTAAAATACTTTGCTGAAACATACAGTGGATTTGAGAATAAAACCCGAAAGAAATGGAAGGAGATGGTCGATGTAATAGATCGGCTTGACTCAACCTGTATCATTTTAACCAGAGATATTTCAAGACTGTCTCGCAATCCAAATGATTCATTACAAATAACAGATCGGCTTTACGGGGATAATAAAAATAAACAAAAAATCGAGAAAATATATTCTCTCGACTATGACACTCACCGAGAATGGGATAAAAATACTGACAAAGAGGAAGTGCATCGTGCACTTTCCGCAAGTTACTATGATAGTCTAGACACAAAGAGGAAATCTATACAGGGAATACTTTTGAAACTTGAAGATCACCAATTTCCGTATAGAGCACCAAAAGGCTTAGATAACTTTAAGTACGGCGATAAAAGGATTTTGAAACAAAATGATGCTATATCTGCAATTAGGCGTGCTTTTGAAATGAAAATAGAAGGGCGAACACACAAGTACATTTCGAAATACCTAAGACAGTATTACAATATAAAAGTGAGCGATAAGAATTTAACTGAGGGAGTTTTTAGTAATACGGTATATATTGGTGAATATACTGAGAAAACAACAGGATGAGTCTATAAATTGGCTTTTTATGAGAACAAACCTCCGATTCCACTTGCTATATGGGATGAAGTTCAAAAATGTTTGGGTCGAAAAATTTCACAATACTGAGTTAAACAGAAAGATGATATTCTAGCTGAAAAACTCAGAACGGAAAGTTGAAAAAGAATGTCCAAGTACTTCGCAAAAGGAGTCTACGTTAACTATAAAAATACGATTGATAAAATCAACATTGCTGAAAGCTATGTCTTGCAGGCTTTTTTAAACGAGATTTCAAACATGTTTCAATCTTTGTATATGATTGAGGCAAATGAGTTGGAGGTAAAGCTAAGGGTAGAGTCTTTAATGACGTTTTTTGCTGAGTGACTGAGAGTTTTACAGACAGAGGGGAGATTAATATCCTGAATCTATGAAACATTTAGTCCACAATTAAAACAGGATTTAAAGATAGCAGGTAATACGGAGTCAATGGCAGTATTCTATTATGTTGTTGAGTTGTGAAGATATACAATTGAAAAGAAGATAAAAAGCATTCCTCAACTTGATACCCCGAATAAACTTCAAAAGTTTGTAGAAATGTCCTGATATACCCATGAGGCCTTCAGGAATTACTTACTAAAAAGGACAAGCATGAAGCTCTCAGAGACTCTTTCAGAAAAACATTCTGCAGATACAAGTCAGCTCAAAATAGTAAAACAAGAACAGCTTACTAAGCTAGAGAAGCAACGGGATAATATTGAACAAGAGAAAAAGAAATATCGAAGGGATGCTGTGAGGTTGTGATATAATAAGGAGGAGATAGATGAGACAACACAAGAAATGGATGTTGATATAATGCGAATACAACACCAGATAGATGAATTTTCTGAAGACACTGAAATGGAGAAGTATCTTATTAGATTGCCAGAAGTACTATTAAAAACTTTCGAACTCGCTGGTAATGTGCTTCAGGAAGAGAAAACTGAGAAAGTTAAGGAAGATATTCTTAAACTCGTTGAACTCACCACTTTCGAACTCACAATAAACAACAAAAAAGAGCTTAAAATAAAGCTCTTCGATGTATTAGATAGGTTAATATCCGACTGAAATATGAATTTGGAGGCACCTTCCGGAGTCGAACCGGACTCCACAGCTTTGCAGGCCGCTGTATAACCGCTCTACCAAGGCGCCATTTTTGTTTCAGAGCCCTGACATTATAGATAAAAATACATTTTTGCAATCTAATTCCAAAAAAATCAAAAATCTACCCCATTTCACAGCAATCTCCCCAAAAGAAAATCCCTTTCTACTTACAACTAAAAGTCTTAAAAATATCTGAGTATTTACTCGTACTGGCACTCGTCAAATTAAGCCCAATCGTCAGCAAATACACATTTTTACCGCATATTTTAGCCGTCTGCAAGAATTTTTGCTTAGGAGTCTCTTGATTGTATCGAGCTTCAAAAATCGTGATCAAACCTTCATCTTGATCTCCAAAAATCACCTTACTATCAGAAAGCTTCGTATATTCCAAATATTCTCAGGTCGTGAGCGCCTGATTGACCACTGCATATTTGCGAGAATTCATCGTCGCATCCGTACTAGCTGCCAAAGTATCCTGAAGAATCAAAAGATTATTCGCAAATCCACTCGTAATCTCAGAAGAAGTAAATGCTCCAGCTACCGTTCCACTTTTTGGCTTAGGAAGGTCTTTTTCACTGACCGGTGTCCAAGCTTTTGGTACTTGCATAGTGAATCATTTCCCTTCAAAAGAGACAAGATTGACGTTATCCGTAGAAGAAGTACCAAAACAGCTCGTAAGCAGTAAAGTAAGACTAAGTGTGACAAGGAGGGCTTTCATAGAGAGGTGAATAATCAGAATTATTTAACAAAAATTTTCTAAAAGGGCAAGTTGGAAAGGAGTCAAAAGGAGTTAGCCAAGGATCCAGCACAAATAACAATGAGTACCGCAAGCACTAAGAATCGCATCTTATACATCATTCCACCTTGGAGAATTCCCCAGTAACTGTAGGCAGAATACAAGAGTCCGCCACATCCAAATACGAGTACTACCAATAATCCTTTGGAAATCATAGTCAGAAAACTTCCAACTGAAGTTCCGATAGCTATTAGAGTGACCAAGAAATACCCAGCCATTGCCCATGCGAAAAAGGTCTTACTTACATCTAAGCGTCGGTTGACCCGTTCTAGCTCTTCGTTAGCGAGGGCTTCTGCAGCTTTTTGTGTTCATTTATCGTTGCTATTTTGCATAAGATTTGTATGCTTTAGGATAATTTTCTTTGAGTATAAAACAAAATGGCACTCACACAAGACCAAATCAAACACATCGCGCGTTTGTCTCGACTTTCTCTTACCGAAGAACAGCTCGAACACTACCGACAGAACTTGGATTCTATCGTAGAATATATGGATATTCTCAAGTCAGTTCCTGCCGAAGCTTTGGCAAAAGTTGCGGATACGCCTTTACGAATTCTCCCACTTCGAGAGGACGAAGTTCATAGCTCGCCATTGACTCGTGACCAACTCCTTGCGGTTTCTTCACAGAAAAAAATGGCTGGAGCTATTGCGCTTCCTAATATCATGGGATAATGGAAGGTGCGCTCTTACGCGAAGTAGCCCTCTATCAGTTCAAGAATCACCAAAATCTCCGAGTGGAAGTGGGGAATGCTTGTTTGGTATTGGGGCACAATGGAGCGGGAAAATCCAATCTCCTCGAATCACTCTATCTTTTTGTCAATGGAATTACCCCTCCAGGAAGAACTATAGATCAGTGTATTCAAGATGAAGCCGATTCCGCCTTTGTTCGTGCTAATATTTTACTAGATTCCGGACTCGCTCCAGAATTTACCCTTAGTCTCAATCGCACTCCTGCCAAAATCGCATTTCGTATCCAAGGTGAAGTCACCACTCGTCAGAAATACCTCCAAAAACATGGATTACGAGCGATTCTCTTCACTCCAATTGAGATGAATATGCTCTATCTCGGGCCAGCACTCAGGCGAGATTTCTTGGATGAAATACTCCTCCTTTCTCATACAGAATTTTTTCGAATCAGGCGCGACTATATGGCGGCTCTTCGATCAAGAAATGCCCTCCTCAAGCGTATCGCAGAAGGCAAAAATCCACCAGCTGACTTGGATGCTTGGGATATTCTTTTTGTTCAGAAAGCGAAGGTATACTACACCTACCGCAAAAAACTCCTCGAAACGATCACGGCTAAGCTCCCAGAAATAGCTCCAAAAGTAAGAAAGGGATTACAGCTGTCATTGCGATATACTACCAAGGTGCCTATAGATGACACAGAAGAGCAAATCGCGAACACCATCAAGGAATACCTCCATAGCCATCGCGAAAAAGATATCCTGATTGGACACACCTGCATTGGCCCACATCTAGATGATTTTTCTTTTGTCGTCGAAACGAGTCACTTGAGGCCACAAAGTTCTGAGTACCTCTCCCGTGGAGAAAACAAAACCATACTCCTCTTTCTCAAGATCATGGCGATTGAATATGTTGAGCAAAATGCGGGATGTCGAACGGTACTCTTGTTGGATGATATTGCGAGTGAGCTCGATGCCAATCATTTTGAATACATTACGCATACTTTTGGGGATCGTACGTTCTTCCTTTCGGGACATCGACTTCCGGAACATTTCTTTACTCAAAAGGGGATAGTGACGGTTCAACTCAGCTAGTCATTTCTCTATAAATATATAATACAAATACTTTTTACTATTTGTCCATAGTATTTACTTCCCAGAGCTTACTATTTATAGTATGATGCCTCAAAGAATCATATTTTTCACCTATATTATGAAACGAATTCTCTCTTGCCTCTCCTTGGTAGCACTCCTTTCCGCATTTGTGCCAGTATCCATGGTTTCCGCGGCTGATCTCGAAGTAGATCGACTCGAAGTTACAGCTCCAGCTACTGCCAACATTGGAGAGCCGGTGGACCTCACCGTTAAGGCTATCTCCAAAACTGGAGAAGTCGTTACCAACTATTCTGGTATCATCTTTGTTATCGTAGAAAATGACAACAAAGCGACCGTTCCCTACGCAGAAGGATATACCTTCGTAGCGGGTGATAATGGTAAAAAGACTTTCTCGAAAGGGCTTTCATTTACTAAAGAAGGAACTTTCAAAGTGGTAGTATCTGATTTTGATAAAGCTCGAATCGAAGGTTCTACCAAAGTGAAGGTTTCCGCCGCTTCTGGTGGAACTCCTGCTGCGGGTACAGAACTCGTAACCATTACTTCTCCAGATGATAATTCAACTATGGGGAATTCTACCTTCTCAGTAGTCGGAACTACCAAGAAAAACTCACGAGTTCAACTCTTCGTCAATGGAACAAAAGCTCTCGAAACGCAAACCGATGAAAAAGGAACTTTCGTTTTTGATATCAAAAAGACCGATCAAACCAAGAATGTACTCTCAGTAAAAGTACTGGATGGAAGTGACAAAGTCATTGGAGAATCTGCAAAAGTAAATGTATCCGTTGGAAGTGATGGACCAGTTTTCAATACGATCAAACTCACTCAAAAAGATGTAGCTCCAGGAGCTACGATTGGTATCACCGTCGAGGCAACTCCCGGACTCAAATCGGTAACGATTGCGGCAGCGGATGCTTCTACGGAACTTAAAGAAGGGAATACTCCAGGTACCTACACGGGTGATATTCTCGCTCCAACCCAAACGGGTGCGGTATCGGTTGATGTAACTCTCAAGAATGATATGGGGAAACAAACCGTCAAAACTGCCGCAGAAATGCTCAATGTTCAAGCGTTGGTAATGACTTATAAAAATATCAAAGCAGAAAGTAAAGATGGAAAAGTATCTTTCACTTTTGAAACAGAAAATGAGCCAGCAACCCTGAATAAATTTCAATTCAGTTACACTACGGGGACTGGAGTATCTATGAATGTCGTTTCTTCTGAAAAAGCAAAAATCAAGAATATGATGACGGGGCAATACACTTGGTATATCCCGGGACTCGAAGTAGCTAGATACGCATTTGTTATCTCTGGAGTCGATGCTAGCGGAGTAGCAATAGCTAATACCAATTCTGAGACCATTGAAGTAGATCTGGCTCTCGCATCTGCGGGGAAGTGTATGATCAATAACGTTGGAGGATTGAAGATTGCTTCCAGCCAAGATGTAAATACGCTTTCTTGGGACAATATCCCAGAAGCAGCTCGATATAATGTCTACAAGAAGAATGCTGCAGGAGAATTTGTGTTCATTGAAGCGGTAACTACCAACGAGTACACTATTCATATTGCTGCTGGAGCTGTAAAATACGATGACTTTGCGATCAAAGCTGTATGTTCTGACAATACCGAGTCCGCTCAATACTCGCCTTCTACCAAAGTTCAGACGGGTCCAGGTCAATTGTTACTTCTTGCGGCACTCGCACTCCTTGTGGGAATGGGAATCTACCGAATAAAACTCGCTAAGTAGTTCAAATCTATATCAAAAAAAGAGAGGGAAACCTCTCTTTTTCTATTCCACTATAAAAGTTTGACTCTCGGTGCGTATTTCATACAATGCGCGTACTTTTCATTCAAAGAGCCTTTTGTAGTTTCCGCTTGGAGGTTCTCTAAATCATTTTACTTTTATTATTCATGCCAGTAACCAAATCTGCTACCAAGGCCCACAAACAAAGCCTTACTAAGCGTTCCCGAAACAAGCATTTCGTGGCACTTTACAAAGAAGTTCTCAAGAAATTTGAGAGAGCTATTGCATCAGGTGCTTCTGAAGCAGCTGAGCTCCTTGCTCCACTTCAAAGCGCTATCGACACACTCGTGAAGAAGAATGTCTTGCACGCAAACACTGCTGCTCGAAAGAAATCATTTCATGCGAAGATGCTCGCTCGAGTAGGAAGTACTATCAATACTACGCCAGTAGCCAAGGTAAAAACTGCCAAAGCTGCTCCAGCAAAGAAAGAAGCTGCACCAGCTAAAAAAGCTCCAGCTGCCGCTAAAAAAGAGGCTGCTCCAGCAAAGAAAGCTGCTGCTCCAAAAAAAGCACCCGCTAAGACGACCAAATAATGGCTGCAAAGCAGAAAAGAATTAACGCTCAAATCCGCGAAGTACAAGTAGCGGTCATCAATGAGGCTGGCGAGTCTCTCGGAACTCTTTCGATCGATGAAGCACTTACCAAAGCAGAAAGTTTCGAGATGGATCTCGTAGAAATAGGAGTCCAAAACGGTATCGTTCTCTGTAAAATCATGGATTATGGTAAGTTTCTGTTCAAGCAACAGAAAAACCAATCCCATGGTCGGCAATCTTCCAAGAAAGCAGATGTTAAAACCCTCAAAATTACCTACAAAATAGGAGATCACGATTTGGAAATACGACGGAAGCAAGCGGAAAAATTTGCAAAAGATGGACATCCTCTCAAAATCATGCTTACCCTTCGATGACGAGAGAATAA
>JAQTZK010000026.1 GCA_028687815.1 Candidatus Altimarinota bacterium
TCCCCGATCCAGCTGCGTGTGGTGGAGAAGAGAATGCGAAATAGCTAAAATACCAGAGCAAAGACCGATTTTGATAAATCTTCCCCCAAAATAATTTGTATATTTTGGGGGATTTTCTTCCGTACTGCAAAATAGAATAAAAAAAGCTTACTTCAAGCATACAAAATCTTTGACTCTCTCTCAAAGATATGAAATACTATTACGTAGTATAGATTTTACTGAGCTCTACTATGCCGATAGCTTCTATCTCACTTCCCCAAATTTTAAAATACTTCCTCTGCACGGGTGTAGTAGTTCTTTTTTCATTATCAATCGCTCACGCTCTCGATACGATATCACAAAATATCAGCCCTCAGTCAGCCACGACGAGTGGTGGTAATGGGAATACGGTTTGGTTTTCCACCGGAACCACTGCCACTGGTACTCAATACTATGTCCAATATGTCAACCGTGATAATGATTCATCTACCGTAAATAACTATCTTGCGGGTTACTATTACGATACACAATTTGGGTTTTTTCGACTCGATTGGGATGCTTCTACCCCCTTTAATAATGTCCATATTATAGATTCTACCGACCGATGTACTACAGGTTATAGGTACAAACTTGGAGGATTTGCCCGCGGGGAAGATGCAGGGTTTCTTGATTTCAATTATGACAACTCGACATTTGTATACTACTGTGAATCAGATCAAAAACTCCATGGATATGCTTACAATCTCGATTTAGGACTTCAGAGTTTTGAAGGAATTTCATTCAATATATCTGCAACGGGCACAGGCATTGCGAGTTTGAGCACGGGTACTGACCCATTTTTCGTCAACAATAACTCCATCTTGCTCCTCCCAAATATTGAACAAACTTCAGTAGAAGGAGACATCTCATCGTCTGACTGGGGAAAATCTGCTATTTTTTATATCATAAAATAAGTATATGTTCCATCTCGCTTCGTGATAGCAGTAATCGCTTCCAAATTCATTATTTCTTCTTATGTTCCACACAAAACAAATCCTCGCATCCGTTTCCATTATCACGATGATTATTGGAAATCTTGCCCCAAGCGCACAAGCTCTTACTGTAAGTGAGGCTGTGAATTCCGTACAAGCACCACCTTCTGCTTCACTACCAAATGTGGCGAATCCTCGGGGAAATATTGGCTTTATTCTTGCTAATATATTCTATGGTGCTTCTGATGGAGCAAAAAATGGCCTCATCAAACCTCAATACCTTGATGTAGCGGGTATTAGCACCTGGATTACGAGTGGCTCTGATGCGTACTATGGTGGAGCTGGTTCTGTAGGAATTGGAACCGCGTCCCCAAGTGCTTCGTTCAAGCTCGATGTCGTAGGAGGTATCCGAAGTGGAAGTGGTCTTACGGTAACCAGTGGCACCGTAGCTCTACCTGCTGGGGTTATTGATTCAACCGAAATTGCTAATGGATCTCTCCTTTTTGCTGACTGGAACCAAAATGGATGTACTACCAATCAGGTGGCCAAGTGGAATGGAACCGCGTGGGCCTGTGCTACTGATGCGGGAATTGGAAGTGAAGTAGATCCAGTCTGGATGGCTGCGAGTGGAAGCTACTACACTAAGACCAATCTTCAAACGAGTGGACAAGCTCAAGTACACTGGGCCAATCTCACGAATGTCCCAAATGCTACTACGAGCGCATCAGGAATTGTGATGCTCAATAACAGCACGGGGTCTACCCTTACGACTCAAGCAGCTACTGCTGGCATAGTCAAACAAATGTGGGATGCTCTCACCGCTATGATCGGGACTAAGGTGACTTCGACGGGAACCAATGGCTATGTTGCCAAATTTACCTCAACTGGAATCGTAAACTCTCAGTTCTACGACGATGGAACACGAGTCGGACTCGGAACTATCACTCCAGGTGAAGTCCTCGAAGTCAATGGAAATATCAAACTCTCAGGAACTACTCCAAGCTATCGACTCACCAATGTAGCTGATCCGATCAACAATAATGACGGAGCGAACAAGATCTATGTAGACAGCAAAGTATCCGCTGCCGGTGGTGGAGCAACAGGTGACAGTGCCTATCTCGAAAATGGTTCCTACTACTCAGAAGGTGGAGACCCCTACTTCTGTCGCCTCAATGTCCTCCAAGGAACGAGCCAACGTATTGTATCAGTCAATCAAAATAAAAAATGTAACTCCGCTTCCAATCTCTACTGTAATGCTGGCTCATGTAATGCTGATGCAAGTGTTCTCAATACTATCAAACTCTCCAATCAACTCATATCAGCCAGAGAAAACTCATCTTGCTCAATCAGTGATGGACAAGTTTACTGTTGGGGATATGTTGGAAATGGACAGAAATACTTGGATTATAGTATGTCGGTGAATAATGACTCATCTCAAGGACATAATTGTGCGGTGACGGGAGCTGGAGAAGTCAAGTGTATGGGATATGGTGGGTATGGGCAACTTGGAAATGGGGCCAATAGTAATTCTAGTGTTGCAGTAACCGTATCAGGAATAAGTAATGCGATCAAAGTATTTACTACTAGTTCAGGATATTCAACACCTTATTGAAGGAGTTGTGCACTCCTCTCAGATGGGACAGTAAAGTGTTGGGGGGCTTTGCCAAGTTATACTACGGTCAATAGCCCAGTTGCCATAACTGGCCTAACGAATGTGACGGATTTCTCTATGTCAACAGATAATGGTGGACTGCTAGGACATTGGTGTGCGGTAACTAATGGCTCAGTGAAATGTGGAGGTACTGGAAATTATGGACAACTCGGAAATGGAGCATCTTCGAATGCGAGTTGGATAAGTCCGGTAATCGTCTCAGGTATCAGTAATGCTGTGAAGATATATACTGCCAGTTCAGGATACTCAACAAATTACTGACGCAGTTGTGCCATCCTCTCCGATGGAAGTGTGAAATGTTGGGGATTTCTCCCAAGTTATACTACGGTCAATAGCCCAGTTGCCATAACGGGACTCACGAATGTTACGGATTTCTCGATGTCTACAGATAATGGTCAGCAACTTTGACATTGGTGTGCTATCCTTACTACTGGAGCAGTGATGTGTGGAGGAACTGGTGATTATGGACAACTCGGAAATGGAGCATCTTCGAGTGTGAGTTGGATTAGTCCGGTAACCGTATCAGGTATCAGTAATGCTGTGAAGATATATACTGCCAGTTCAGGATACTCAACTAACTATGGAGGTAGTTGTGCTCTCCTCTTCGACGGACAAATCAAATGTTGGGGACACAATGGATATGGTCGATTTGGAACTGCAACAAGTGCAAATAGTACTTCGAACAGCCCTATCTTTGCCACTGCTTCGAACGGACTCTACTATGCAGGTATTGGATCTACTTCCGTAGATAAAACCGTTCCCGAAGTTAAAGAAGGAATTACCGCGGCCACCAGTGTTACCAATGGTGCCTATCATGGATGTGCGATCGAAGGTGGAGCGGTACGATGTTGGGGATACAATGCGGAAGGGCAACTCGGAAACAATAGCAATAACAACTCTACTTCTCCCGTTGGTGTATTTGGTATATCTACCGCTAGTCAAATTGCATCGGGATACATGCATACCTGTGCGATTATGAACGACGGAAGCGTAAAATGTTGGGGGCTCGGGCGCCAAGGACAACTCGGAAATGGAACTCAAACTTCAAGTAGTACTCCAGTTTCAGTAAGTACTCTTACGGGAGCTACCGAAATTGTAGCTGGAGACTATCATACCTGTGCGATTACCGGAAGTGGTAGCGTGCAGTGTTGGGGGCTTGGATTCAAGGGAGAGCTTGGAAATGGAACAAGAACCCTCTCCTCAACTCCAGTCACCGCATCCGGTATTACCAATGCGGTGCGACTGGCTGCAGGAAGTAATCATACTTGTGCACTTACTGCGAGTGGAAGCACCCTCTGTTGGGGGGCTAATGATTGGGGACAACTTGGAACGGGTCAATATTCGCAACCTATTACTACTCCTACTATCGTAAGTGGAATTACCACGGGTGGTCGAATCGGTGCAGGAGGTAATCATACTTGTGTGGTGGGAACGGATAATATGCTCAAGTGTTGGGGGCTCAATGGGAATTCTCAGCAAGCATCCACGTCGTACTTTATGAGCCATACGCCAACAAGTATTCTGGGAATGAGTAACATTCTCAATATCGTAGGTGGAGGAACGCATAGCTGTACCGTATCCACTGACCTCGGAGGTGTGAATTGTTTTGGAGGAAATCGAAATGGGCAACTCGGAAGTGGAAATACCAATACTACCGCCAATGCCTCGCTCGTCAATTACCCAGTTGATGGTGGATCAGGAGTCACCAATTACACACTCGCCCTCTGCGAAACTCGTGATACTTACACGGGGAATCTTGGTGGACTTGATGGGGCGAATAGTATCTGTGGAACTCAGTGTGGAGTAGGATACAAATTTGCCCGAGAATCAGAACTCGCCAACTTCAATGCCTCTGCTGCTGCGGTCAATACCTATTGGGTAGATCGAGCCAATGATGCCACGAAGAATTGTCAAAACTGGACGGATAGTACGGTGAGTTATAATGGAGCAAGTATTATGTTTACTTTGAACTATACTTCCAATCCTCTACCTAACTTTACTATAAATGGAGGTAATCAAATGAATGTAACTTCATCCATCAATAAACTCTGTAATACCACTCAACAACTCCTCTGTGTTCGAGGAGTAAGATAGTCATCTGTAACGCAACAAGCCCAAATCTGGGCTTGTTGTCTTTTAAACTTTCGTTATCCTGCAAATATGAATCAACAACAAAAATATATAGCGAGTGGTGTAGCACTTTTCGTGATACTCATTATTGGATTTTTCATCTTCTGAAAATCCTCGACGTCAAATACTGATCTACAATTTGGTGTCGAAAATGGACAACAAGAAGTGACTATCCCTGTAGTCAAACCCCTTCGAAGCTCGGAAATAGCCACCACTATCACGAGTACACAATCGCAAGACCCCATTTTTCTTGCGTGTACCCGTGAGAAGCTTAGCCTATGTACCCAAACTCCAGACGATACTCAGTGACGCTCTATTACTGGAAGTCTATCAGAGCAACTCACTACTATGAAGACGTACGCAGAAAAAGGTGAAATCCAAGACAATTGTATTGCTGATAGTCTCATAGCTTGTTCTAGTATCGCCATACAGAAAAAAACAGAGAAAGAGCCAAGTCTTGCTATTTGTGATGAGTATACGGATACGGTAGCCAAGACAGCTTGTATCAATGACATGTATCCAAAACTCGCCATTTTCAAAGATGATGCAACCATTTGTAGCCAATCAGCCGATATATATATTCAAAAATTTTGTGCTGATAATTACAACGCTGACAAAGCAGTAAAGAACAAAGATATCACTTGGTGTTCACGCCTATCATCCCCTGATCGACAGAATGAATGTAAAACGACTTTCTCAATCAAAGTTGCGATAAGTAATGCTAATATTGGTTTTTGTAGTACATCAGGAAGTCCAGAACAAGCACAAAATTGCTACAAAACCTACGTTATGCAAAAAATGGATACTACAAGTAGAGAAACCTGTAAAAAAATATATGACTATTCTTCATATATTCCAAATAAAGCAGAACTTGATAGTATGCACCGTGATTGCCTCAATCGTATGACCAGTGAATTACTCCAAAGTTTCCGAGCAAATCCAAGCTTGATAGCAAGTAAGTCAGATGAATACAAGCAAACATGTGCTCTTTTTCCTGAAATGGAGAAAAAAATATGTCTCGATGAACTCAACCGGGTCTCTACCCCAAATACCACAAATATTCCTGAGACCACATCACCCTCAACGAACACTGGTAGTATTCAAGTTGCTCCATAACTCGCTATGCCATTTTTATGTGCATTTCGCACGCACCCACTCCGATATCTCCTATGATGAGGAATGGTTATTATTTTAGCCATATTTTTATTGGTATGATATGGAATTTTGAATCATCATAATCAAGAAGTATCCCAAAATTATGTCACTCTCGAAAAACAGATTGATGGGGATTCTATGGAGCCACTCCTACCAAACGGTTCCACTATATTATTGCTCGTCGATTACTACAAAACGAATACCCCAAAACATGGAGATATTATTGCCTATCACTATGGCGGCAACCAACATCCACTCATCAAAACCATCCGAGCTATCCCCGGTGATATGGTAATGCTTGATATCAAATGAAAGACATTGATAATTAATGGGATACCTCTGGTAAATTCTGCAGGAACTCCCTATATCTTTACTTCAGGTGAACTTCAACTTCTTTGACTCTATACCAAAACAGGCACACTCCCGGTTTGAGCCTATTTGGTGTTTGGTGACAATGTTACTAATAGTATTGATTCACGAAAATTTGGGGCCATATCAGCAGACAACTTTTATGGAAAATTCATCCTAAAACCATAGGAAAACAAAAGTCAATGTCTGGAAATTCGATAATAGATACTACATCTATATAATTTTTGAAATTTTGCCAACCACCTTCATAATGAATCTCAATACCTTTTCACAAAAACAACAACTCGCTTTGCTCGTTTGGATTATTTTCAGCGTGATGTATATCCTTTTTGATATTTACCAAGGATTTCGAGCAGGAATACTCAATCAGGCCTATCTTTCAGGTAAAACTAGTACCGCTCAAGCACTCATAGAAAAAGCAGAAGATCCAAGCTGTAAGCCGTTCAATGTCTATATCGGAGAAAAGAAGGTAGATCTTATTAATGTAGCTTGTTTGACTCAATCAACACCAAAATAAATTCTACTTTCGAATCAATTCTCGAATCTCCCCCTTGATAATTTGTTTGCGCAATAGCGATGAGTCGTTTTTATCAACCGTTAAGAGCTGAGTGTAGATAGTATCATTGAATGAGCCAGTATTGGAAACCCAAGTACCCTGTCGATCTACATACTTGTAAATTTCCACATTCGAACCCGTCATGACTAAATATTTACGGTTCACCGAGTCTTTATACATAGCAAAGACTTCATTTTCTGAAATAGAACTCGTATCGAGCTTTTTTACAATGTTCGTCGCATTATTTTGTAAGGCAGTCAAAGTTTGATTTCGAACATAATCATCTTCAATCACATACTGAATAGAGAGAATTTTTGCAATACTGCCAATTACTATAGCAATAATAGTAACTCATACTATAATACCTACCAATGTTTCACCACGGTGATTGAACGGTTTCATAAAATTTGAGTAACACATAGACTCAAATAGTACTCAATTTCTCAAAAAATGTCTATTTTATATTCTATTCACCGTCGTTCAAAGTCCATCTCGCAATTTTGATTTACTTTGATGGAGATGGTTATTTCTATTACTATATCAGCTTTGATTATTGGAGGTTCATCGTATTTTATTTTGAAAACAAATTCCGAAACTCAAACCGCCAAGAATCGAACCAAAATTCATACGGAAATGTCAGCTTTTATTGAAAAAGTGAATTATTTGCGTGGGAATTATTCTACTGGGAGTATACTCATAGATCACATGTACGGATATGATACACTCGTGCTCACTAATTCTGGTCAAACTTCAGGAGTGCTCATCTGAGTAGTAAATCTCGCTTCACTCGATACCAACGAATGAGCCAAGCTTGATCCGCTCGCTTCATTCTCTACGTATAACAACAAGGTGATAGGAATTCAAGAACTAACGAATTCACAACTTGCCTCAGTGCTCTCTGTGCCATCAAACGCGTATAATATTACCTTTCAATCGGATCGATATTATTCATGACTCCAAGCAGAGCGATTCTCGGCTATTACGTATAACTCTGGAAGTCTCATAGAACTAGATATTGGCATATATGAGCGACCTCTGGATTTTCTGATGGGTCAATCTATTTCAACCGTATTAGAGGAAACCGTACTTCCGTTTAATCTCGTATTCTAATGCTCGGAAAAAACTGACGAGGGACGATTCTTATTTATGCCATTCTTTTGGTAAATTTTGCAGTCATATTGGGATATATTCTATTTCTTAAATCTCAAACGCTTCTTGAAAATACCAGGTATTCACAAATGAGTACGAAACTTTCAAAAAATATCGAAGAACGGGCAGATAGTTGCATGGACTACCATATTTCATTAAATCAAAATGGAAGTGGTTTTACTGATACGAGATCATGTCCCCTGCTATCATTTAGTGGAACGAGTTCTGGAAGCACCTATGTAGAAAATATACCAACTAGTAGTACCTTTGATAGTGGAAATACCTTTTGTTCAGGAGCTAGCACGGTATATCCATGACAATATGTCCGCCTAGATTATTCAGCGGACTATCTGACTTTTAGTGGAGTTACCTTTCGTGGTATTTTTTCTCAACTCACTGGCACTACCACACTCAGCGGAACACTGACTGACTCTGAAACATCAGTGGTATACTTGAACCTAGGTGGACTATCTGGAATCGACGCAAATGGAAACTCAGATAATTATAGATCATCATCCACCGGGTCAATAGAATATCCAAATACCTATACAGATGATGACGATCTCGCTCGAAAAGTAACCTACGGATTTGTTCGTAAAGATGGTATATGACGAAATATATTCTGGAATACCACTAAGACATCAGAAATAATTCAAAAGAATACAAATAATACAGGTACCACTGCCATACTACCGAATCAAACTTCATCAGGTATGCTCCGTCTCGATTTGGATAGTGCCTATCAGCTCAAAATTCTGGAAGTAAATTCCAATCTATACAATAACACCAAAGAGTTTCGTATCATAAGTAACATAAGTGTCACTTCTCATACTGGCGCCATAGGATATCTCCAAAATGATCTCAGTGTTTCTAGTGGATCTATCAATGCTAAGTTATTCGATTTGAAAAATACTAGCTATGCTATATTTCTCTCATCCAGTGGAACAACCGGAGATTTTCTCAAATATAAGTACTATTTCACGAACGGAAGTGGTAGTATGATATATACCGTCCCTCTGGACGATGCTAGCCCAAATCAGATGATCTATTATGGGAATGATATTATTGTGGATGCTGATGGCCTATATATTACCAAGGAGCAGGAGTTTATTCGTCCAAAATAAGAGAGGAACCTCAGCAAAAAGCGAACTTCTTGTTAATTTTTCCGCTCCTCGCTCATCGTGGCGCTGCCACGACTCACTTTGGTGCTCAAAATTAACGGCGAATTTCATCTTTTTTCAGAGGCTCTGGGCATTTGAGTGTATCTACTTAGTAAACTTCCAAGAAGAAATGAGTCCACTCAACGCACCGAGGAAAATAACCGAAAGACCTACAAATCCAAACAAGGTAGCGCTTTCTCGAAAAAAATTATCTAAGAAGTTAGTCGAACCAAGGAACGTATCTATGCCAACCGCGTACATACCATAGTAAAACAGGCCGCCACTGATCATAATGGCAAGTGTAGAGTATATCATCCCTTGAAGGACAAAGGGTCAGTAAATATAACGTTTTTGACCACCTACGAGTTGGGTAATTTTGATTTCTTCACTAAAGAAAAATACCGCGTTTCCAATGCTATGAAAAATAACGACAAATACTGAGAAAAGAAAAAAACCAATAATACAGTACAGTCAGAACCTGAGTGAGTAGAGTACCGAGACTATAGTTCGAATTCTTTCAAATTGGCTTCTATAATTAATAACGGATTTTGCGTGTTTTTCCTCATTGATATCGAGCACATTACTATTCTTGAGAATCACCATATCAAGGGACTCGTATTGTTCAATAGGAACATTTTTTACAGAAATGGTACTTGGAAGTGGATTTTGAGATTCATCATCAATGATTTTAGCAAGTTCGGGATCACGAGCACGCAGTACTTCAAAATTATCTTGTGATGAAGAGAAGCTTGCCTGTATTCCCGGGGCAATTTGTTTGAGACTCTCAACCGTATCAATCACTTCACGACTCGTACTCGAAAAACCCGTCTTTACATTGAGGGTAAGTGAAAGTCGAGAATTCACCGACTCCGCCAGATTGTGCATGACAAACTCTGTGAAAAAGAGAGCAAATATCAAAAACGTCATCAAAGAAATAACAATGACGGAAGAAAAGGAAAGCACAATACTGCGCTTAATATTATTGAAGGCGTAACGAAGAAGTCGCATGAAGGTATTGTATAAGTTGCCAAGAGAAAACCAAACGAAAAAAAAGAGCCGTGCGGCCCCTCTTCTTGTTTTCCTTAGATTACGTTTACGTAAATATCTCGATAAACTCGACCATCAAAACGAGTTCGTCGCTTTTCTTCAAATTGAACGAGCCCACTTGCTGTAGCGAAAAGAGTAAAATCAGTACCCTGTGAAACATTGGTACCAGGCCAGAAAGTATTACCTTTTTGTCGAATAATAATATTTCCAGAAATCGCTGGTTGTCCTCCGAAGATTTTTACCCCGAGACGTTTCGCTTGGGAGTCACGACCGTTACTGGTAGCTCCTTGGGCTTTTTTATGTGCCATAGTAGTTTAAATTATTGATTCAGATATATTACTTATTCGCAAAACGAGCAAATGCCTTGTTGGCTTCGGCCATTTTGTATACTTCCATCTTCTTTTTTACCGCATTTCCTGTCTCTTGTGAAGCTTCCATAAGCTCATTAGCGAGGAAAACGGAGAACTCAGCACCGGACTTAGCTCTTGCAGAAGCAAGGATCCATCGGATTGCGAGCGCCAACTGTCGTCCAGGTTTTACCTCTTGAGGAACTTGGTAGATAGATCCACCAACTCGTTTTGGTCGAACTTCGATTCTTGGCATAACATTTTCCAATGCCTTTTCAAAAATCTCTTCTGGGTTTGCATGTCCCTTTGCTTTGATAATTTCAAAAGCATTGGTAATAATCTTGAGCGCAAGATACTTCTTACCCGATCTCATGACGTAGTTGGTGAACTTCATGAGCTTTTCGTTTTTCATGTTGAGCGAAACGCTTCCTTTGGTACTCATAGTAGTATAACGTAAAATTATTTCTTAGCCTTTGGTTTCTTCGCACCGTACTGACTTCTGCTTTGTCCTCGTTTTTCAACACCTTGTGTATCAAGAACTCCACGAACGATATGGTATCGAACTCCTGGAAGATCCTTCGCACGACCACCTCGAATCAAAACTACAGAGTGCTCTTGTAGATTGTGACCTTCTCCACCGATGTAGCAGATAACTTCGTACCCGTTAGTAAGTCGAACCTTAGCTACCTTTCGGAGCGCTGAGTTTGGCTTCTTTGGAGTCATAGTATATACCTTGGTACATACACCTCGCTTCTGTGGAGAAGCTAGATCGAAAGTAGCTCGCTTGATGTTATTTTTAATAACTTGAAGTGCTGGAGACTTACTCTTTCGTGTTTTATCTTTTCGAGGTTTTCGAATAAGTTGGTTAATCGTTGACATAACAGGTATAAAAAATTATCGTTTTGACCAAGTTGGAGCCTTTCGAGCCTTGTGGAGACCCGGTTTCTTTCGTTCAACTTTTCGAGCATCTCGGGTCAAAAGACCAGAACCTCGAAGAGTTTTTCGGAGGTCTTCACTCGACACTACGAGCGCTCGTGATAGACCGTGTGCAATAGCATCAACCTGAGCTGATTCTCCTCCACCTGCTACCTTAACATCGAAGTGTACTCGATCTTGAAGTCCAGCAATTTTCACTGGAGCCAAAAGCTTTGAGAAAAGATCACCTCGGTGAACGTATTCACTCATAGGTTTTCCATTGATCGTAGATTGACCAGCCTCAATGAAGAGTTTAACTTGTGCTGTAGAAGTCTTTCGTCTACCAACCGCGTAGAAATATTGTAGAGTTGTCATAATTAAATGGAGAGAAGTTCAGGTTTTTGTGCTTCGTAGTGGTGCTCAGAACCAAGCTCCAATTTGAGACGCTTGATCATTTCTGGTCGAAGCTTGTTCTTAGGAAGCATTCCAGAAACCGCAAGTCGTAGCATTTCTGTTGGCTTCTTGGCTCGCATTCGATCTAAAGGAACTTCTTTAAGTCCTCCCATAAATCGTGAGTGAGTACGGTAAAGCTTGTCTTCTTCCTTGTTACCAGAAACTACGATTTTACCAGCATTAAGAACAATGACAAAGTCACCATTATCTACATGAGGTGCGTAGTCTACCTTGTTTTTTCCTTTAAGGTGAGTAGCAATAACGGTTGAAAGTCGACCAAGGGTTTTTCCCTCAGCATCAACGATGAACCACTTTCGATCGTTACCATCGATCTGTTTAGGCATTAGAGTTTTCATACTATTTTACGAGTTCAAGTTTAACGACTTTAGCCGAGTCACCATCTCGGTATTTGATTGGAGTGATTCGAGTAAATCCAGAAGAAATATCTTTGAATTTTGGAGCAATATTATTGAGAAGTTCAATACCAGCCTGTTTGGTGAAAAGGATGGAAGCAATCTCACGAATCGCAATACCAGTTTCCTTAGTATTGGCCACATTGATAAGTCTATCAATTTCACCGACAATGGCCTTAGCCTGTTTCTCAGTGGTAGTAATAGCTTTGTGAGTGAAGAAGCTTGTCAAAAGATTTCGGAGCATCGCATTGCGGTGATCGATATCCTTCTTTTTGAAGTTCTTATATTTTTTAACGCGGTGTCGCATAGTAGGTAATTATTCGAATTAATCGTCTCCAAGGAGTTTGAGTCCTCGCTCGCGAAGTGCATCGCGAACTTCATTCATTGCTTTTTTTCCGAAACCCTTGATAGAGGAAAGTTTTGCTTCTGTACACTTAGTGAGTTGTTCAATGGAGAGAATTTCACCATTGACGAGTGCATTGAGTGTTCGAGGAGATAGACCAATAATTTCGATTGGTGTATACGTCTCTTTTTCGAGTTCACTCTTGATTTCCAACTTCTCTCGTTCTAGGATTTCTTTGATGTTTCCGATGAATGATCCTTCTACTTGAAGCCCCTCTTCATTGAAGATG
>JAQTZK010000107.1 GCA_028687815.1 Candidatus Altimarinota bacterium
GATTGATAAATCTATCATTATCGACCAATCACCTATTGGTAAAACTCCCCACTCAAACATTGCTACTTATACAGGACTCTTTACTTTTGTAAGAGAAGTGTTTGCCAGTACCCTTGAAGCCCAGCGACGTGGATTTGGTCCAGGAAGATTTAGTTTCAATACTCGAGGTGGACGATGTGAAATCTGTGAAGGTTCTGGAGTTAAAAAAATCGAAATGCACTTCCTTCCCGATGTATTTGTAGAGTGTGAATCCTGTCATGGGAGTCGATATAATCCAGAAACCCTAGAGGTGCGATTTAAGGGGAAAACGATTGCTGATGTACTCGCTATGACTTGTGAAGATGCGCTAGATTTCTTTGCTGTATTTCCTCGTATTGCTCGGGTACTTCAAGTGTTAGTTGATGTAGGACTTGGATATATTCGACTGGGACAATCAGCGCCAACTCTATCGGGAGGAGAAGCACAAAGAATCAAACTTGCCTTTGACCTTTCTAAGCGATCTACTTCCAAAACCCTGTATATACTCGATGAGCCTACTACTGGACTTCACTTTTCCGATGTGCAAAAGTTATTAGAAATCCTCGAACGACTGGTGCAGAAAGGAAATACTATAGTAGTTATTGAACATAATCTCGACATTATTGCCAATGCTGACTATATTATAGATATTGGATTAGAATGAGGTCACAAGGGAGGAAGTCTTATGTATCATGGACCCCTGCATCAAATTCTCAAAGTTCAAGAATCGTACACCGCTCAAGCCTTAAAACGATATTTTTCTACCCACAGCATCCATGGTATTGGAACGAAATAAAGATATTTCCCGATTTTCCGCTTTCAAAACCCCAGCTACAACGGAGTATTTCTTTGAGCTGTCGGTTCGTACTGAGTTTGATGAGCTGGTGACGGTATTGGCTAAAATTCGAGAACTCAAACTTCCTATAGTGTATATTGCGAGTGGTACGAACTGTCTCTTTGCTTTTGATCATTTTCCGGGAATCATTGTTCATATTGCTATGCGCGATGCGTATTTTACTCAAGAGAATAAGATACTGTATCTTCATGCGGAATCAGGAGTGCTTATGTGACCCGTGGTATCGGAAAGTATCAAAACCTATGGAGTTCCTACGCTTCTCCCTTGGGTAGGGCTTCCGGGGACTGTTGGCGGTGCGGTAGTGGGGAATGCCTGATGTTTTTGACTCGAAACTAGCGCGATTGTCCAAAGTGTCGAAGTTCTTGATACGGTTACTGGAGAGGTTGCCATACTCAAAAATAATGAAATGAAATACGAATACCGTTCCTCTATTCTCAAATGACAAGATCGACACTTGGTTGTTGCCACTACTTTCAATCTCCAATACCTACAAGTAGATAATCCGTTTACCAAAATGACGATTGCCGAGATGCAAGCGACTCGTCGAACCAAACAGCCACCCGGACTTTCATGTGGCTCATACTTTACCAATCCATCTGGTACTAGTGCGGGTAAGCTCATAGATCAAGTTGGACTCAAAGGAACGAGTGTAGGTGGTATGCAAATTTCTCCTCACCATGCGAATTTTTTTGTAAGTTCACCTGGGGCAACTTGGCAAGATGTACTGAAGCTCGCTGAACTCGCCAAAACAAAAGTTCGTGAAACCTTTCAGATCGAACTTCACGAAGAAGTTCGTATTATTAAATAATTTCTCATGGAAACCGTACCACTCCGAATTCATAAATATCTTGCCCAATCAGGATTTGCTTCACGTCGGAAAGCCGAAGAATTTATTGCACGTTGACTCGTCACGGTCAATGGTGAAGTGGCTACTATAGGTCAAATCATTAATCCTGCCGTTGATAAAGTGGTAGTTGGTGATGAGGCTATCCTTGAAACTTCAGAATTTGTTTATTATAAAATACATAAGCCAAGATGAGTCGTGACCACCTGTGCGAGCCATGAAGATACGGGCATTATGGATATTGTAGATATCAAAGAACGTGTTTTTCCCATAGGTCGGTTGGACAAAGATTCTACAGGACTCCTGATACTTACCAATGATGGACGACTCTCCAACTATCTCATGCATCCAAGATATATGCATGAGAAGCAGTATCTTGTAGAAGTCTACGGTAGAATCGAAGATGCTGATCTTAAAAAGCTCGCCTCAGGTACTTTGGAAGTTCTTGGAGAGCGTGTTTTGCCAGCAGAAGTAGAGCGAGCTGCGTCATGAGCTTTTACTATTGTACTTCGTGAATGAAAAAACCGCCAAATTCGACGTATGGTGGAAGCTATTGGCTACGGAGTGAAGAAACTGAAACGTATTCGTATAGAAAATATAGAGTTATGAAATTTGTCAGAAGGTCAATACGTCAAGCTTTCGGCTTCAGAAAAGCAAAAACTTCTGGAAATAACGGTATTTGCAAATAAAAAAGAAATCGTATAGGCTCTACCATGAAGAGCTAATCTTCCCCGAATGATATGTGAAAAATGTGTGAAGAGCTCGGTATTGCGTTTGACAACATTCCAATCTCTATATAATTCGAGGCACGAAAAGGTGTTCAATCCTTTTCACGTTCGTTAACACTCTATGATTCTGCTCATTTGTTCAAATGAGTGGGGTATGTGTGCGAACGCGTATCAAAATTGAACACCCCTTATCCTCCTCCGTTTTTAAGACGAGAGGAATTATTTTGCGTAAAAGTATGATTCTTTCGCCGAATGGTTCCTCTCGTCAAGGAAACTTACAGAGGTTAAAGCTTTAACTTCCCAGGAAGTATACCTGGTCGTAGACCGTGTCGTCGAAGGTTGGCAGACCCAAGATACATGCAGTACGATTTTTATTCCTAACTTATAGTCGCTCTATGAGTAATCTTTTTAAAAAGGTAACTTCTACAACTAGTGCCCTCGTTATTGCCGCTGCTGCAATGAGCTCATCGCTCACTGCTTTCGCTGCTACTAACGAATTCGCTACGTATGCTGAAGACCTTGCTGCCGCTGGTGTTATTAACACTCAGTCAAGCGAAGCCGGATACCGACTCGGTGATAACATCACTCGAGGAGAAATGGCAAAAATCGCCGTAAGTCTTGCTGATGAATCAGCAGTTGAATGTATGGGTGATGTCTTCACTGACGTTACTGCAACAAACGGTGATCTTTGTGGATATATTGAAGCT
>JAQTZK010000027.1 GCA_028687815.1 Candidatus Altimarinota bacterium
TCTGCATTTCCGATATCAGTGAAAGCTCCAATTCGAACTGTTTTACCAGAACCATGAGGAAGAGAAATTGTAGATCGAACCATTTGATCTGCGTATTTTGGATCAATCGCGAGATTGAAATGGATTTCAACCGTAGGGTCGAATTTAACCGTGTTGGTCTTCTCAAGAAGTTCAACGGCTTCAGCGACTGTATAGAGTCGTTCTGCTTCAACAAGCTTTACGGCGTTGTTGTACTTTTTTCCGTGGCGTGCCATGGTGATAAATGTAAAAAAATAATGTGGTCCTAGCGCTTTCTTGGACTGGAATACACCAGAACGAGAAGCTCCCAAATTACGGACGCGAAAATTGTATGGAAGTAAGGGGAAAAAGCAAATGGTTATTTGACTTTATGATTATGCCGGCAACCCATACCATATCGCATTTCTTCGATACTCGATATCTTCCTGTCGTATCACAGAAATCAACTGATCCATAGATTTCTGCACTAATTGTGGATTGGCCTGACTCAAAGTGTGTATTCCACCCAGTCCTTGATGTCGCTCATCCGCTTCTCCATGTGAATCCGAACCAAAAGTAAGGATCATTCCTACTCGATTTGCTGTGCGCTGAATAGATTCAACCCAAGTGGCATTAGCAAAAGGATTAATTTCAATTGCGCTGATACCCAGCTTCGCATATTCCGTCATGCGAGATTCGAATTCGGCAATTTCTCCATATTTTTCAAAAGTAAAATTTGGATGAGCTACCGAAACTACGGCATGATTTTCACGAGCCAGTTCACCCACAAGAGCTACGGATGGCTCATAATCAGGAACTTTGCTATATCCAATCTCCCGAAATGGAGAGAATTCCTTCAGAAACGTTTGAATAAAATCAGCCCGTCCTGTGATTTCTCGTCCGATAATTTTGGCGGCAACTTTTAGATTTTCTGGATTTTGAATAATAAAAGTAGCAATATGACCGTTGGAAATCGAATCCGTACTCATGCGATGTTCGTGAGCAAATACTATGAGATCTGCCAAGGAAATATGAAAACCATTTCCCGAGAGGAGTTCACATTGTGCGCGAATTTTTGCCGTTCGTCCATCACGAATTCCTAGGAGAATTGCATCAGTTCGAGCACTGATTTGTTTGGCATAAAAAGTAAGGTGGAGTGAATGTTCTCGGTCATAGTCTCGCGCAGATACCTCTACCGCTTCACAGCTCGCAATTCCCGCACGCTCGAGCAAAATAGTAGCTTCGCGATTGACGATATCATGATCAGTTACTGCTACAAACTCTAGTCCTTTTTGGACCGCGTCGGCTACGAGTTCAGAAACCGTTTTCTTACCGTCTGATACGGTGGTATGACAATGAAGATCAACCTTTCGATGTGGTCAGAGAATATTTTCAAATCGATCTGTGTATTGATCTTCAGTTAGAGAACGAGCTTCAACGAGGGAGGTATTTAGTAACATACAACAAAAATTAAAGAATACGAAAGTACTATAGAAGCCTCATTAAAAATTGGAACAGGTTACCTACAAATATGAAAAATATTCTCACTGATTTATATATTTTCCTTTTCAAATATTGTATAATTAAATACTATATATTTGTAACAATAATTTTCACTTATGCAGGAAATAGCCTTTTTGGAACGGTTAGGACTCCCAAGAAATGCCGCTATGGCGTACCTCGCTCTTCTGGAAATTGGTGAAGGTACCGTTTCTGATATTGCCCACAAGGCCAAACTTCATCGGGCAGAAATCTACCGTGTTATTCCTTTGCTTGAGGAATATCGCCTCCTCTCTCCCCTTCAAATAGGAAAACGAACCTACTATCGCGCAGCCCCAGCGGAAACACTCGAATGACTCAAGGAAGATTTTATACGTACCGCGAATGAAGTAATGGAACGACTCAAGAAAAAAACTCAACTCGGACTTCCTGCTCGACTCGAACATGTTCAAGGGGTAAATTCGATCTCTAAGATTTATGAGGAGGCACTTCGACTCACTCCCAAAGGATGAAGTTACTATCGATATAGCTCAGGGCGTGCCGTATATGAGCGAAGCATGTACCTCTCCAATGACTATATCAATCTCAAAAATACCAAAGGAATTGGGCGTTACGTCATTACTAATGAGCACCTCAAAACGAGCAGAAAACCCGATCCAAATCGTGCCACTGTGGCAGTTCCCGCTGATTTTGATCTTTTTAATGATAACATTAGTAAGCTCATCTATGCAGATCGTGTAGCTATCGTCGACCACGACTCAAAAGAGGCTTTTGTCATCGAAAGCCCGAGATTTGCTGAATTTGAGAAAAAGGTTTTTCGACTCCTATTCCAGTATTTAGAAGGTAGAAAAAAATAAAACTTATTTTTCGAGAGCTCGTTTGACCGAAATTTTAAGTTGTTCTATTTCTCAGGATTTCATCAATTGAAGTAATGCTTTTATTTGAGATAATTTTTGTTCAAATTCATGATTAAGTTTCTCTGATTTGATATGATTCAAAAACTGCATTGACTCGCAAGCAATAATATTCTTTTCAAATTGCTTTGGATACGTATCAATCTGTGATTCATATTCACCAGTGTTCAATAGGTCTTGTAGTTCATAAAGCATGGTTTGAAACATAGCAAGATTCACATTTCTCACAAGTTTATAGAGTTCTCGTACATTCACTATTGGAGTGGATTTTTTTACAGTTTTCAAAGACTGTACCACTCGACTTTCTATTTCAAAAAATGGAGCACCAATCACCGAAGGCTCGGTAAGAATATTTCCATACAATCTCACTTGATGCCAGATTTTTCCGATTTTACTAGCTTCAGTTGGAGAAAAAGTAATTTCTCTATTTGAAGAAGAAGTATGGAGAATCTTATCTTCCAATCACTCAGTATCAAATGCTTGAATTTCTCGACCAAGTGTATCAAAAAATGCAGAGAATTGCATCTTATGAGTCGTAGCCATATTTCGTATCAAAAATTCCTGACGTTGAATTTGGCTTCGTTTGGATACCAATTCTAGCATGTATTTTTCTAGATCATTATACATTCCGTGAAAAATGGAATCATCAATACCTGCATTTGAGTATTTGATTTTTGGTTTACGAATATTGAGAATTTTTCTGAAGGCAAATCCTTGTTTTCGATCCAGGAGAGAGATAAATCGAGTTACTAGAGCACGACGATCCGACTCCTGAGAATCTGGATATTCAACTCGCAATCCCACCAGTTCGGCCATACAAAAATTAATATAATCTATTTTCTGAGTGAGCGCTTCGGTAGTATATTTTTGAGATCGAGCTAAGCTCCAAATATCTGGAACAATTTTGGTGGTAATAGTATTTAATCTCGGTTCTCGACGAGTAGTTTTCTGTGTATCTAAATACGAAATTTCTTGAAATACCAGATATGAACCCGCTACTTTTGGCATTTCTTTATGAAAAGGTAAACGAACTACTCTGCCTGTGACTCCATTGTGTCGAGTCATTAAGGGGAAGCTTTCAAAAAATAGTTCTTTCAACAAAGGAATATACGCTCGTTTTTTCTCCATCCGTTCAGCAGAAGACATTGCCATCCAATCCATCATCTCGATTCCACTGATTTCCAAAAATATACCGTCTGGGATACGGCTTGGGTTGATAATCAAATACTTCAGTGCTTCACGGCGTTGCTCTTGATTGAGTGGTTGTACGGGGAATTGATAATCCTCGGGCTCAGAAAATGCTCGCTCCAAATATACTCGAAGTCCTGATCCTTCCTTACCCTTTTTTTCCTCAAGAATATGAGGAGTATATGAATTGGATTTTTGAAATAAAGGATGTTTTTGCTGTCGTTGCTCCCAAAGCGCCAAGCGAACACTTGCGGCTGGTCGTCGATTGTTTTTGAGAGTTTTTTCCAGTGAAAGTTTGACTCGATTGGATAGTCCTTCTGTCGCGTTTTCATGAGCAGCTTCTTGTAGACGCTCACGAGCATGGTAGTAAGCCTCATAAGGATTGGTCTTTCTCGAAGTAGAAGTAGATTGATTTTTCACAGAAAATTGTTATTTATGATTCATACTAAATGATAGTCAATAAAATCAAGAAAAAATTATGAAGCTGCCGTGCGACTAAAATCATCTTCATATCGAATAATATCATCTTCTCCCGTATAATTTCCACACTGCACTTCCACTATAACGAGCGGTGCTTCCGTATGATTTGCCAAACGATGTAAGTAGGTTGCGGGAATATGACAACCCTCATTTTCGGTATACATTCGAATTTGTTCGGTTTCCTTAAATTTTGGAGATCGGATATCTACGGTCGCCACTCCAGAAACTACGGTCCAATGTTCACTCCTGTGTTCGTGACTTTGGAGACTCAGGCGCATGCCTGGGTACACAATAAGTTTTTTTACTTTGTACATCGGACTATCTTCCAAAACAAAATACACTCACCATGGTCGGTATCCAATCTCAAGATATCGATCCTCCATAAGTTTTTTTGGAAGTTGTTCTACGGCTGCTATAAGATGAGATGAATCATCCTTATTTTTGAGACGAGCAATCATATCACTACTGTTGTGAGTTTTTGATCCAAGACCATCAACAATTTTTACACCAAATCGATCACAAACCGATTTTTCAGGAATTTCATACGCAAATCGATCACCTCCTTTGGTAAAAATAACATCACCGACATCGGGTCTCAGTTGGGCTTCCTGAATCAAAGCTGCCAAACTCAAACACACACTCGCATCCTGATCTATTGCAATGAATACTCTATCTACTCACTTGACGGCAGAGACTACTTCTGCACGAAACGTTTCATTTTGAAAACTAGTTATTCCTCGCTTCAGCTCAGCCTGACGGTCATTGTTGATAATCACCCAAAGCTCGTCTGCCAGTTCTCGAGAAAGTCGTAAACACTCAATATGTCCTGGATGAATAGGGTTGGCATACATGGAAGTAATAGCGATGGTTTTTTTCATGGGAAAAATAGGTAGGACAACGAGAATTATATGAATTTTTTCTTTACAGTCGAGAAGCTATCTGAATGTAGGGGCTGCAACGGCGCTTACATTTGATACATAAGCTGATCAATTTACGCATCTAAGCGTTTGAGTTCATGGAATATGACACATTTGATTTGATCAAGGCGTAGACACTAAACTAAGGCAATCAAGACTGAGTCAAGACCAAACATACCCATTAGGACACTGCCAAGAAGTAGAAGTACACGTTTGTGTGTTACAACTTTGACTTACTGTTGGTTTCATCTCAGTACAAAATGAATCCGCCACCGTTGTTCATGAATTATTCTTACAAACTACCGTACGAGTTTGTGTACCACCACCACAAGAGGTAGAGCAAGATCCCCAAGTACCTTGAAATACCCATCAATAAGTAATTGGCGCAATTAAACAATTCATCCCAGAATATCCATTGATACAACTATAAGTACAGTTACCTGGTGTAGCACTATATATCCATGCTTGTTCAAAAGAACTTGGATATCCGAGATTGATAACTCCTATATTAGCAAATGTTGGAGTTGCCAAACAAGAATGTGTAGGAGTATATATGCAAGCCTGAGTAGTTAGTGGATTACCACCCGTACAGCCAGTAGGAATTGAAGTTGCGATAGAGACGGTTTGTTGACCGTTAGGCTGACATACTTGTGTTGGAGTATAGGTCCAGGAAGTACAGGTAGAAGTTGTTCCGTTGTTTCCAGAACTTCCGCCTCCACTCAAATTCCCTCCAAGTTGAGTATTCACAATATTTACTCCATAATTCTGTATAACTGTAGATCCTGTGATTGAAAGGAGACTAGCAATATTTGAATTATTGGCAATATCAGATCCTTGATAGGCTGCTTGAAGATTGGTTACGAGAGTAGTGGCCAGATCAGTACCGAGGGCTCCTCAAGTACTTGAGTATACTACCCCACTATTTGTTACCATATTTGGATTATAGGAGCTCGCATTCACGAGAGGTTTTCCATTGAAGAGAAGTGTTCCTGAGAGAGCATTTGATTCAATAGCGAGTACATCACCTACGGATCCAGTATTGGTGATAATGCTTGGTATAGCCAGGAGATAGGTAGTTTCTCCGGTAATAGTCTTTGCGGTGAGTCCTCCATAGTTTCCACGGATGTAGGCTTCCATGAGAAGGAGTTTTGAATCATACTCTTGAGATGCAGCAGCGTAAGTGGTAGATATCGGGGAAGGGAAATAGTAGGCAGCTTGATTTACATCTCCTTCATAGTTAACTTTGATTTGGAAGGCTTTGCCATATTCGAGAGAGGAATAGGTGTATTCTGTTTTATCAAGAGGATCAACTGGTTTCTTATTGAGTCATCCTCAGGAGATAGAGCTTCTCATGGCTTGTAGTACCGTAGCTCCTACCTTACCCTGTTTCCAGATAGTTCCTCCGGAGTAGGTGACCGAAAAGAAGGTGTCCGGATTTGGGTAGGTTCCCCTAGTTATAATTGAGAGATCCAGGGACTTGCTAATATTAGCAGTGTCAGTAAGTCTGGATGAATCACGAGCCCGTGAAGAATAACTTCCTATAGAGAGAAATCCTATAGTTCAGAGGATAGCGAGGATGGTGATGACAACGATAAGTTCAATGAGGGTAAAGCCAAAAAGAGATGGTTTCTTTGAGATTTTAGGACTCTTTATCTTTTGTAGATCCATAGTGATATCGGTAGGGATTAGGAGTTACTGGGTAGATAACTTGAGGAAAAGTTTAGCATGTATTTTGGAAAATGAAAATGAAAGATATACTATTATCCTTTTGTAGATTATGTTCCACTAAACGTGGGGATGAATAAGAGTGAGAGGAAATAATAGTAGAGATTGTCTTGTTTTCCATGTTCATACCGTATGACTTGTTCGTTCAAGTAACTCATACGATATTTTTTACTAACTCCATGATGAATGGTCTTTCTCTGTCTTCCGATTTTCCTTCAAAGTTCTGCTCCAGAAATTCATCCGGTTGCTACGGAAAGCTCGAAAAGAGCAGTAAGCCACTGCTGATGGTTTCAGTCTGGTTCTGAAGAGTATCGTGCCGAAGAATTCAGAGTAGGTTTGTTTGCAATGAATGCACCGTAAATGTCGAACTCAGGACTGATTCGTATGATGAATATGTTGACCTCAAATAGATCAGCATTTCAGGCAGATATCCATTCTTCCTCCATGCCTGTTTATGAGTTTTCGCACCTCGTCCAAAGCATTTTTTGGATGAGAAATAATCTTGCGCTGGATTTTTGAATATGCTTGCATGGGGATTGGGTTGATAAGAACTGGTATTCTCATCTTGCCTGATCCCCACTTTAAGTGCTACATAACTCGAATATGGAATAAAAACTTGCCTCTCATGTAATGTAATCTAAAATTTATAGGACTATTATACCATTTTTTACGAAATTATCCTTTCCCATGCCCCACACCAAATCCAAATCCCTACCAAAACCAAACCGAAAACTTCCCTTTGGTTTCACTCTCATTGAGCTTGTGGTAGTGATTACTATTCTCGCCGTCCTTGGAACTATAGGGTTTCTTTCAATCGGTGGGTATTCTTCCAAAGCTCGTGATTCAGCTCGTATCTGAGATACAACTCAAATATCCAAGTCCTTAGATGTCTCTATTATTACGAGAGGCGACTATCCTATTCCTGACAATGCTTTCTCAGTAACGTACTCCTGAGGGGTTGTATGGAATCAAGGAGTTGTAAGCTCAGGAGTTATGCAATCTCTGAAGAGTAGTATTGCTGGAGGAGGTCTAAACAAGAAACCAGTGGATCCTCTCAGTAACGCAGAATATGTATATTCTTCTCTTGCGTATGGAAAAGCGTATCAACTCAAAGTAAACTATGAAGGAGACTTGAATCAGACAGCTTGGAATAGTAGTAATGAATCTTCCGTGTTAGATACTCCATCGTCACTTGTCAGTCTTCTTACTACTACTATTTCTTCTCTCGCTCCCGAAGCACAAGCAGCTCCAGGAAACCCTACCATTGCCTACATACGAGGAAACTATGGAGGACTCATGGCAAAAACAGTAACGGGGAGTATTACCTACGTGCTTGCGGTACCAAGTATTATTACCAATTCTGGAAGCTCTGGAACATTTCTCACTATAGAGAGTAACACACTCTCAGGTTCTCTTCTCTTCAATGGAAAATCTCTCAAAGCTGCGAGTTCCTACAATCCAAATACGGTCGTATTCTCAGGAGCCAAACTTCCTACGAGTGATACTTCCTGAGAAATAGCCACCATGATGAACAATCTCAAGACTGCTTATTCATGAGCTACAGATATTGCCTCTATGCAAAACATAGCCACACTCCTCTCAACCACCACGACAGGAAGTCTTGTGAGTCTCGGAACCTCCGTGATATCCGGGCAATTGGAAGGGGGGCTGGTAAGTGGGGGAAGCACAAATACCAATACGAATACGACCGATAGTACTGCTCCAACGATTACGAGTGTTACAGCTGCACAGAGTGCTTGTAATACGATCAGATTCACCGTCAATGGAGCGAGTGATGCTGGAGGTCTCGCAACTACTGCGTATAGTTTTGATGGTGGTTCAAGTTGGCAAGCAAGTGCGTATAAGGATTTCAGTGGTACTTCATATACAGTCAATGCCAACCTCGTGCGTGTGAGGGATGTTAGTGGGAATGTGTATACCCATGCAAGTGGGGTGAGTGGGTCGGCTACGGCATGTTGTGTAGCAAATGTAGGACAGTCTTGTGATAAAGGGTATTGGTGAACAATATCTTGATGTGCAAATGCAGATTATTGATGTGCAAAATGGAGAGTACATTATAATGTTACAAATTGTTCTGGAGGAAGTATTGCAGCAAATGATACAAATTGGAATTGTACATATGTTTGATACGCATACTACGACCCTTTTGTGAATTGAGTTTTATCACGCTATAATGTTTGAGGCTGTACGAATGTTAGTTCTTGGTATGCATGAGGCGGAAGTATAGCTAGTGTATATTTGGTAAAAGCTCCTTCACAATCATATTGTACCGACAATCAATGGGTATCAGTACCAGGTGTAACATCTTGTAATGGTTCGTGTCAATAAATCACACTTCAACTTTAATATAATACTGTTTTTATAATCAGCATTATAAAAGTACCTGCTTAATAAGCTCCTTCAAATCATCAATTCCCTCCCCAGTAACCGCACTAATACTCACATTCCCGAGAATTTCTGGAGTATCAGTTTCAAGGATAGTCTGTGAACCAGGTAGATCAACTTTGTTATAAACACGAATTCTCGGAGCGGTAGCTTCAATTCGACGAAGGGTATCTTCCACGATTTCGATTTTTTCTATCATATTCGGATCACTCGCATCAATCACATGAAGTAGCACATCGGACTCAATCGAATCTTCCAGTGTAGAATGAAACGCGGCAATAAGATTTGGTGGTAAGTCCCGAATAAATCCAATTGTATCGGAAAGAAGAATTTGCATTCCAGGCTCATACACGGCTTCATCTACTACGTCGTTTGCCAGATACAGTTTTCCCACATGGGTTCCGAGAGTAGCAAAGAGCTTATCTTCTGCAATAACCTGCTTTTTGGTGAGGAGATTGAACAAAGTTGATTTCCCCGCATTCGTATATCCAACAATACCAATTGTGGTGAATCCACGTCGTTTCCGATTCTTGCGATGTTCGCTTCGAGTTCGCTCATATACGAGCAGTTTCTCTCGGATTTTCTCAGTCTGTTCACGGAGATGCCGTTTCATGATTTCGGTATTCGTCTCTCCTTGTCCTTTGGCATTTTTGGAACCTCCTCCTTGTCTGGAGAGATCCATTCCCATTCCGTAGATTCGAGGCCCCATATGTTTGATACTCGCGAGTTCAATCTGGAGCTTGGATTCAGGAGAATTCGCATGTTGAGCAAAAATTTTGAGAATTAGATCTACTCGATCCCAGGCCTGCATTTTGGATTTTTTCTCACGAAGAATCTCATTGACCTGATAGATCTGAGAAGGCTTCATGATATTTCCAATAATCAACAGCTCCGCTCCGAGTAACTCCCCTTCCGCAATCAGCTCATCGAGTTTTCCACTTCCGATAAATGTGCGATAATCTGGTGTATCTCGCTTTTGTACCTCCTTGATAATAGTTACACCACCGTAGGTAGAAACCAACGATGCGAGCTCGACCATACGAATATCTAGATTTTCCCGACTCTCACTATGTGGTACAATATCGATAATAATCGTTTTCATACTTGACTTTTTTTAAAATTATTTAGATTTATAGTAATATTTACTTTTTGAAATGAATACCTGTTCGGTGTCAGAAGAAGAATCCCCTCCTATCATTCTCCCTAAGTATACTCAGCTTTCCGAAGGAGACCCATATTTTTTTGATTTTCGTGAAAAACAAGAAGACAAGGCAGCTTTTCTACTCGCAAAATCCAATTATCTCGAAAAATATCCAGAGTTTGGGAAAATGCTAGAAATATTAGAAATTGCGTTTCAAACTAATCGAGCTGAGTATGATCGACTCACCAATCTCTCTATTGGATACCTACGAAGTGTAGATTTGAATAATTTTGAACACTGGCAAGCGGTTTCTCGACAGAAATGGAATTATTTGGTTTTGACTCACAAACAAGTACCACAGGAATTTTATACTTCCATACTCAATACCGCAAACAAAATTCGAAATGAGTATTTCCAGCAAGAAGCCATTTATGACTCCATACTTTCGAGAGTCACGGATCATGCCTCACTCTACGATATACTGAGTCAATACCCAAAAATAGATATCTCTCAACGACAATTACGAGAGTTTTTGATACCTATTGGACTTCGTGCTCTGATACAGAGAAATCCTTGGAAAAATCAATCCGGATCCTTCATTGATATGAATGGCAAAAAAATGTCGCCAGAAGTATGTGCCAAAAATATGCTCCATCAACTTTTGGTAGTCCTATACGTGGAAGATGACAACACCACAGAAGAAGAACGAGAAAGCATTATTCGTATCAATCCAAAAGTATTTTTTGAAGGCTTCGAAGAAGCAATTGATCTTTCTATGCTTATAGCCAACAAAGAATATTCTCAGGTACTCAAAGTACTCCAAACCACCAAAACCGCTCTTGGAAGATTACAAGATAAAGATTTCCAGCCCTTCTTGTCCTATTATGAGCACCTTGGGAAAATATTTTTATTCCATCATCATTTTACGGATACGCGACCAGGATTACAACGACGAGGTTACCAAAGCTTGGCTCAACTCTATAATGCCGAACTTGGCCTTACACAAACCAAGGTTCGAGCAGAAATAAATAGCCTTACCTCAATAGATGTGAAAGAAATAAATAGCTATTTCGAAGATTCGTTCTTCAATAAATTAATCGGGATAGAGTAATTAATGGATTCCCACTAATTTGGTAATTTGCTCCATGGTAGCATCGAGTCTCGCATTCATAATTTTTGCTCCAGCTTCGAGTTTTTGTTCTACGAACTCAAGATTCCCGAGGAGATTGGTTCTACGTTCTCGGTAAGGTCGCAAGTACTCTGCGAGTGCCTCCAGTAGGATCAATTTTGCATGACCATAACCAAATCCAGCATTGGGAGTTTGGTATCTTTCTTTCACCATATCTATTTGCAATGGTTTTCCAAATACTTCGAGGAGTTTCACGATAGTACAAGTATCAGCATCTTTGATATCATCTACCCCTTTGGAATCCGTCACGATCGACATGACTCTTTTTTTGAGTAATTTTTCATCATCAAAAATTCCGATAAAATTATCATAACTTTTACTCATCTTTCGACCATCAATTCCGGGAAGTGTGGCTACTTTCTCATCAATAATTGCCTCTGGTTCTTTGAAAAAATCTTTCCCTAGTTCATTTGAAAAAAATTCTCTTCCAGGATTTCTGAATCAATCTTTTTCTTCAATGTTATTTTGCCATTCTAATGCATAGATTTTGTTGAAATTTCGCACAATATCTCGGGTCATTTCGAGATGTTGGCGCTGATCTTGACCAACTGGAACCGCATCAATTTGGTATCCAATAATATCCGCTGCCATGAGAATGGGATAATTGAAGACTCCCATGTTGATATCACTGTTTTTTGCCTCTGCATCCTTGAAACTATGAGCTCGAAGCATAAGAGAATACGGCGTCACATTCGTCAAAATCCACATGAGCTTGGTAATCGCGTGAATATCTGATTGTCGAAAAATAGTAATTGGCGTATCGACCCCATAAATTGCCAGATATTCTATAGCCACTTCTAATGTTTGTTCCTCCAAAGTTTTCCCATTTTTCACGCTAGTAAGCGAGTGAAGATCTGCAATAAAAATAGCAGCATCGTTCCCAATAGCTGCTTTCTGAAAAGGTAGCACGGCTCCCATGAGATTTCCCAGATGCATAGTGGAACCTGTAGATTTCACTCCAGTGATAATTTTTTTCATAATGGGAGAATATATAAATATAATTCCTAGCTTTTAGGCATTTTCTGAAGCCTCTCCTCCATCATCCGTCGCTTTAGGAAGTTTTTTTGCATTCTTAA
>JAQTZK010000001.1 GCA_028687815.1 Candidatus Altimarinota bacterium
CCTATAGCATTATAGAGCTCTAAATCATCATCTTTCCCACGAGTCATAATGAGTTGTATCTTTTCGATTGGCTTTATCTGCTTTCGCTCTTTTTCCGTCAAACTCGCTCATTCATCACATTCTTGGATAATTCACCATTTAGGACGAAGTGCCAGAATCTCTTTATAGAGCATAAAAGCAATCGGGCGACTTGATGAAACAAACATCGCTTTTCCTTTTACTGATGCTTTTTCTGTAATTCTTTTCTCATAATGTTCGACAAAATCTTTTGCCACCGCTTGAATTCTCTTTGGATCTCATAGAATTGCTTCCATTTGTGTCACGACTCTTTTACTCTCTTCAATTTGATATTCATTAGCTCCATCATCCGCACATTTTTTGTAGTATTCTTCAATTTCTCTGAGTTTCTTCTCATTGAGTAATACTTTTGCAGCTCGTCCCTCGTACACGATAGGAACGGTGATTTTATCCTCTACTGATTCCTTCATCGTATATGCATCGACGATTCTACCAAACACCTCAAGCGTACCATCTACTGGAGTTCCTGTGAAACCTACATAGGTGGCATTTGGAAGAGAATTATGAAGATATTTAGCAAAACCGAATTTTTTCTCTACACCCTTACTCGTTACACTTATTTTTTGATCGAGATTGATTTGAGATCGGTGAGCCTCATCCGAAATACAGATAATATTATTCCTATCAGAAAGAAGTTCTGTATTTTCGGTAAATTTTTGAATGGTTGTCAAAAACACTCAACCACTCTTTCTTCATTGAAGAAAATCCTTGAGATCTGATCGAGTTTCAACGCTCACTATGGTATCATCCCCTAAAAATCCTTTTGCGCTCGTAAACTGACCAGAGAGTTGATCATCAAGATCAGTTCTATCGGTGACAATAACAATGGTCGGACTTGCGAAGTGAGGACTCTTCATAATGATTCTCGTGAGATACAGCATCGTAAAGCTCTTTCCACATCCCGTAGCTCCAAAGTAGGTACCTCACTTTCCATCCCCTTCCGGTCGCATGTGCGTTTTTATGTTTTCAAAGAGCTTATTCGCTGCATAATACTGCGGATATCGACAAACAATTTTTACATCATCCTTGGATTGGTCAGGAAAATATATAAAATTCTTCACTACATCAAGGAACCTTTCTTTATTGAAGAGTCATTGAATCATCGTAAAAAGAGAGTTAATTCCATCTCGCTCGATCGACTCATTTCCATCTATTTTTCTCCAGGCATAAAAGAAATCATACGGAGAAAAAAGAGAGCCACTCTTGTTATTTACCCCATCACTAATAATACAAAGAGCGTTGTACTTGAAGAGTTCAGGAATATCTCGCTTGTATCGAACGGTAAGCTGGGTGTAGGCATCTTTAATGGTGGTGTTTTCTTTGACGGCAGTCTTGAATTCGAGTACTACAATCGGAAGACCATTCACATAGACAATTCCGTCGGGTATGCGTTTCTCGTACCCTTGTATTTCGAGTTGATTGACTATCTTGAAATGATTTTTACTCACATCTGAGGAATCTATCAATTCTATGAAGAGATCTTTCTTCGATCTATCTTCCCGCTTGATTACGAACCCATCTGCAATGAGCTTGAGAATAGCTTTGTTGCTGTCATATAGAGCAGAACTCGGATAGGTTTCGAGTTTTCGGATAATAGCGTCTATTTCATGATTCGTGATGTCATCATACTTCCCATGAAGATATGTTCGAAGATCCTCCCGAATCAAAACCTCATCAAAACTTCGTTCAATAGTATCGCCACGAACATAAGTATACCCTTCGTTTTGGAAGAGTTCAATGACGGCCTGTTCGAGAGAGTCTTCGGTAAATTTCATAGTGGATGATTTATGAGAGTACATTATTTGTTTTAACTTTCTATACCTTCAATTTCCATTTTTAGTTCTTCTTTTGTAGGTAAATACAGTGCATATTTACTTGCAAAAATATTACTATTTTCTGGAAGAGTAATCTCTACGAGAGTATCTTTTTTATCTTTGCAAAGAATGATTCAAATAGTCTTGTTCTCATGTTCAGTTTTTACAAACCTATCATAATAATTCACATACATTTGCATCTGTCCAAGATCTTGATGTTTGAGTTTTCAGATTTTTAAATCTATCAAGACAAAACATTGTAATAATCTATTGTAAAATACGAGATCTACAAAAAAATGTTCTTCATCAAAGGTAAATCTTTGTTGCCTTCCAACAAAAGTAAATCATTTTCCAAGTTCAAGTAAAAAATGTTCTAGCTTATCTATTATAGCCTGCTCTATCTCATTTTCTGAATATTTATTTGACTCTTCTAGTCATAAAAACTCCAAAATGTACGGATCTTTCAAGATATCTTTTGGATTCTCTGGATAATGATATGTATCTATATTTTCGGTTAAAACTCATTTTTTATCAGTACTCAAGATGATTCTTTCATATAGAGCACTATCGAATTGTCTTTGTAATTCTCTTATAGACCAATTATTTAAAAGAGTTTCTTTTTCATAAAAATTCCGTTCTTTTTCTTCTAATCGAATGAGGATTAAATAATGTGACCAAGAAAGTTCGAATTTCCTAGACAGTGTTTCGGATTTTGAAGAATCTTGAGATTGGTCAGCCGGTATTTGGCTTTTTCAATATATAAAATAAAACTTTCTCATATTTTCCAAATTATCTACCGAAAACCCCTTTCAAAATTCTTTTATCAGTTCTTCACTAAGATTTTTGAGAGTTTCTTTTCCATACAAAGCTCTTGTATTTCATCATTGCTCATGCTCTACGATAATTTTTCCGATCTCAAAATATGTATACACCATGGTGGAGTTTACACTTTTTACTATTTGGCTTTTGGCTTGGAGTAAGAGATTTTTTATGGATGAGTAAATGATTGTGTCGAGCATAGGTGTGAATTTATTGAGTAAAGCTTGTTGTTGCCCAAATTTTAAACTGAGTTCCACAAATAGAGTTTACCCGATATCAAACAGAGATAATCATATCAAGATTATAGTGTTTTATATTTCTCGTAACTTGCCTATTTCACTCTTGCCCAACTACCGAGAAATTCTCGGAAGTTCATTTTTCGCTTATTTCTCAAGTTTCGTAAATATTCTTTATATGTAAAGCTACATTATCTGCGGTGCAATCAAAAAGCTCTCACATAGTTTTTTGAGACAGCCAAATAGTTTCATCTTTTACAAGAGTATCTACTTTGATTTTTCAATCAGCTGTTTTGTAAATAAGTATTTGAGGGGGGTGCATGGTTACATTTTTTTAAATAAAACTTTTCATCACTAATCATTCTATCCAATCAATGGGATTTAATTCACTTTCTAATAATGTTTTTATATCATCTCAAGTAATTGCTACTATTATTCTTTCAGAGGCTCAATCTCTCAATAAATTTGATTCGACTACCTTTGTAAATCCATTCATCGCAACAACAAATCATATTTTTACAAAATTTGCATGTCAAACAAGTTTTCCCCTCAAAGTATTTATCACTTCTGTATTTGTGTTAGTAGACCAATTTTTTGCTTCTCATAATATAACTGGAGTTTTTAGGTTGAGCCAAAATGGCTTATTTATGTTATTTTTTATAACTAAATCTATCTGTTCATCATCTGCTTGTTTAATATCTGTAACTTCAAATCACTCAATAGAATTAAATAGCCTCTTCAAAAATTCTTCAAATTGTTTTCACTTTTTTTGAGAATTAGAAGTATTAATATCCGTTTTTCTTTTTTCTATTGATTCAAATTCTTTTAAGAGTCGGCTATAATCAAATTTATCGTTCGGAATTATTAACTCTAATAAATTTAATTCCTTTAACAATCTATCCAATTTTGCCTTTTCTAAGTCGTCTTTTTTTGATTGACTATAAAACTTTTCAAAAACAAGTTTATAAAACTCCTCTTCAAACTTATTTGCTTGTTCCCAAAAAAAAGTCAATTTCTCAGTATTGTAGCCATAAATCTTTTCAACATACTCAAAAAACTCTAGTCTGGATACTTTTTCGAATCCTGGATTATTTCAGAGTAGGTATGAAGTGATTTTAGCGTTATCCATAAGTTTTTGAGGAAAATATGTTTATTTTAGCAGATTTTAGGGAGATATACAAAAACTACTTATTAATAATCAGTTCAATTTTCATAGTCTAATATTGCTTTATATTTTCTCTTATATTCGTCTAAATTAAAATATTCTAAAATCATTTCATTTCTGTCATAAAATGAAAAAAGTATATTTTTATAATCTTCAAAATCTAATAATCAATCTATCCTAAAAAGTTTATATTTGCTATCTGATAATTTTGGAATTGTAGATAATAACACTCATTTTCTTTTATTTAAATTATCAAAATTATAAAATAGTACTGACCCATCAAAATGCTTAATTTTTTCATTATTAATTTCAAATTCTGAATGAACTAATCTATTTAAATAAAAACCATTATTTTTATTCTCTCATATTTCTTCAATTAAAAATGAGTTATTTATTTGGTCAATATAAAAATCGGTATAAATTAAATTATTTCAAAAGTAATTTGAAAATTTTGGATTTAATCTTTGTTTGCGTGTAAATAAAGTTTTATTGGATTTAGTAAAGAATTTATCAATAGAAAATTGAGGTCAAAAATACATTCATCAAATCAAATTCAATTCTTTATAGTTAGATATACTTATAATTTTATCTAAATTCAATTTAATTTTAAATTCTAGATTATTTTTATATTTATCAAAAAATGGTAAGAATTCATAAATAAAAGAATTACGAACTCATAATTCAACAAATAGATCATCGTAATATAGGAAATAATTTTTATAGTATACTCCATCTTTATTCCAATTTATTTCTAAATTTGATATATTAACCAATCCATCTTTATCAATAGATTCAAAAAACTCCGGATATTTTTCAAAAAAATTTTCTTTAGTAATATTTGGGGTCTTATTTTTATATTCTTGTTCTCTTAATATTTTATCTGATAACTCATGGTATTTTAATTCAGTATTATTTAATTGATAATCTTGAACTTCTTTTTTAGTAATTCATAAAATACAATCTCAAAGTAGTCAAAATAAACTTTCAAATTTATTTTCATTTATATATTTGACTATATCTAAATATATTTCAGATAACTTTTTTTCAATTTCTTTGAAATTATCTTCATTTCTAATTCTGTAAATTTTATTAATAACTTCCTGTGTAAAGATTTTATTATAATTGAAATTATTTGGACCTATAATTATTTTATTTTTAATTAAATCATTATAATCTGCCATACATTTTAGGTGCTCTAAAATAATATTTACAGATGATATTGATTCTATAATAAATCACTCCATTTCCTTGTCTAAATCATCTTTTAATTCTAAAATAGAATGATAGTATTTTAGAATTATTGCTTTTTTATCCATTTTAAAAAAACTTAAAAAAACTAAACTCCCCTAACTCCTACTTGCCATTTTAGATAAAATCAAATCTTTAATTTTTCAAAGATTTTCATTTTCTAGTGTCTTTTTATGCCAAAAATCAACCAATACAGATAAATTAGAATTACGTAAAGCTTCTTCATCTGGAAGTATTATAATAAGTTCTTCAATTAAATTCTTACTTAAATTAGCTTGAGCTCATCAATTTGCCATACTTGCAATTTCTTCTTGGTTTGATAATAAAAAATAATACAAATATGATGCATGATTAATATTTTTAGATATCATTGCACAGCATGCTTGATTTGTTGTTGCTTCGAATTTCAAAAATCAGACTTGTCATGCTGTAACTCAGTACATTGCCATTAATACGGTATTTACAGGCAATATTTTAGTTGAACTATTTTTAAATCACTTTTTTGATATATATTCTTCAGCTGAGACTAAAATATTATTATGAATTTCTCAAGTTTTTAACCATGGAATATCATTTGAATTCCAATATTCAATTTTATCCCTTAAGGGAGTGGCTCAATTTTTCATATCAACAACAAAATCTTTTATTTTTCAAGCACTCCACCCCTTCGGTACTTCCTTCTTCAACTCACTACAAAACTCCATTTCTCCACCACTCGACTTATAAGGATTTCCATTTTCATCTGAAAACTCAAAATCCACAAACCACTCCCGATACACCGCCTGTGCCGTCTCTTCCAATTTTTCTATCAAACGAGTATTCAAACGAATTCTATTTTTTATCACATGGTATTCATCGACGATTTCTTGTTGTTTTGTGATATCGGGAACGGGGAGCTCCATATTACAAAAATCTTCCCATTCCAAACTTCCACGGACTCAACCAACTGCGTAAAAACATGCTTCGCGATCAAATTCTTCACGACTAAACCACATCATCAAGTATTCTGGCAATAGTTCATTTTCACTATTTACTTCAAAGACTGGATACGCCTGAGAAATAATGGCTTCTTCGAAATCTTGCATAAGAGCAATGGGTATTTTCTTATCTCTTCTCACTTGCATCAAACTGCAAGCAAACTGATTTTTACGAATTATTTTATAATTCTCCATATCTGTTCAAATAATATTTGCCACAGATGGGATAAACTTTTTTGAAATGGTCAATCACAAAAGAAGAGAGGTTTTAAACCCTCTATTTCGCTCATCCACGAGATGAATCAAATCTCATATTTTTTTATACCCCGATCTCATACCCGAGTTCCTTAAAAACTAAAAGTAACTCTTCTTTTGAGGTTACTTCATCTCGTAAAAGTTCTCAAAACTCTTTTTGCAAAGCACTCATTTTCTCATCAAAATCGATATTCTCATCTCGATTTACAAACTCTATATACTTACTTGGCACCAGTGAAAAATCTTTCTTAGCTATTTCCTCAACGCTCGCACTATAGCAAAATTCTGGAATATTTTGATATTCCTTCGTTTGTTGCCAATTATGATACGTAGTGGTGATTTGAACAATATTTTCATCGGAAAACTGAGTATATTTTTTCTCAAAAGACACTCACAAAGTACGTAGATCCATAAAAAGCACTTCGTTTTTTCTTTCTCTATAATTTTTTACAACTCCGTTCGTTTCTATGATCCTCGCCTTCTTATTCTTATTCAAAATCCATAGAGTCACACTGATATTGGTCGTATAAAACATATCCGCGGGCAGTATCACAATAGCTTCCACTAAATCATTTTCTATCAACTTTTTTCGGATTTTATATTCATCCCCCCCTCCTGAAAGCGAACCATTCGCCAGGAGAAATCATGCCACTCCATTATCCGATAGCTTCGCAACCATATTGAGAATCCATGCATAATTTGCATTGCTTGCTGGTGGGACATTATACCCCATCCATCGAGGATCATCGAGGAGTTCACTTGTCGCTCTCCAGTCTTTTTGATTGAATGGAGGATTTGCCATAATAAAATCTGCTTTCAAATCCTTATGTTGATCTCGTTTGAAGGTATCTTCTGGGATATCTCAAAGATTTGCAGAAATACCCCGAATGGCGAGGTTCATTTTCGCAAGTTTGTAGGTCGTTGCGGTTTGCTCTTGTCCAAATATAGCAATTTCTTTTTGGTTTCCATGATGACTCTCGATAAATTTCATCGATTGAACGAACATTCCCCCTGATCCACAGGCGGGATCATAGATTTTCCCTTTGTAGGGCTCAATCATCTCAGCCATGAGTCGTACGATACTTTTTGGAGTATAGAATTCTCATTTTCATTTTCCTTCTGCGAGGGCAAACTTACTGAGAAAGTATTCATATACTCGACCGACTACATCGTGTTCTCTGTCTTTGAGGGTATTTATGTTATTTACGGTATCGAGAAGTGAGGCAAGCTTGGCAGTGTCGAGATTGAGTCGGGAATAATAATTATCAGGGAGCGCTCCTTTGAGGGAAGAATTATTTTTTTCTACGGTGGTAAGGGCGGTATCTATTTTGATAGCGAGATCGCCGGATTTTGCATTTTCAATCAGATAACTCCATCTGGAAATCTCTGGAAGATAAAAAACATTCTTCATGGTATAAAACTCTGTGATTTCCAGATACTTTTCTTTTCATTCAGCGATAAGCTCTTGTTGTCGTTCATTAAATTTGTCATTGGCAAACTTCAAAAAAATGAGTCCGAGAACCACATGTTTGTATTCTGATGATTCCACCGTACCTCGAAGCTTATTTGCGGATTCCCAGAGGGTTTCTTCTATACTTTTTTCTTTTATAACTTTTGCCATATACATGAATTAACTGATCATTACTTATGCTACTCAACTTCTATATCAACAATGATGATAATATTATGATGAATTAATTTAAATTATGTCAATTTTCATAAACTAATACTTTTGTACAAAAAAGATTATATGAGAAAAACATGAGAATTACAATGAATATCACTTGAATGAATTTTTTTGTAAAATCAATTAATAGTAACTCTGATGGGACTTCCCTTCGGGCCGCCCTCGGCCGAAAGCCAAACCATTGGCTTTCTATTTTCTTCGTTGCACTACGAAAATGCCTCACGTTCAAGTCCCATCATCTAACGGTGCACAAGAAAAACAAAAGACTCATCTTACGATGAGTCTTTTTGATTTTTCTTGGTGCCCGAGATGGGACTTGAACCCACACACCTTTCGGCATACGCACCTCAAGCGTACGTGTCTACCATTCCACCACCCGGGCAGGGTATTGTTTCTTGTTGAGGTAATTTTCTATCTATTTTATGGTGCCCCCAGCAGGAGTCGAACCTACAACCAACGGCTTCGAAGACCGCTACTCTATCCAGTTGAGCTATGGAGGCAAAGGGCTATACTTGTCAGCTTTTGCGTAGTAAAACACAAGAGCAGGCGAAGTATAGCGAATCAGTGATATTTGTAAATTTTTTCTTTGAATTTCTACTTCTTGAGTCGAGTCAGGTCGTAGAGAAGTGGTGCGGCAATACAAACGGAAGAGTAGGTACCTACGAGAGTTCCAAATATAAGAGCAAGCGCAAATCCTTGAATTGCTTGAGGTCCAAAGAAGAAAAGTGACACAAGTACGATTACGACCGTCATGGAAGTAAATATAGAACGAGTCATCGTGTCGTTGATAGAATTATTAATCATAACTCCAAAATCCAATTTCTTATTCGCAGGAATCAAAAGATTAGATCGGATTCGATCCATAATAACGATGGTGTCATTGATAGAATACCCGAGTACCGTAAGCATGGCTGTTACGAAGAAGGTGTCGATTTTGAACTCTGGAAAGAAGAAGCTGGCAGCAACATACAGTCCAAAAGCAATCACTACGTCATGAAGGAGGGAAACCGCTGTAACCGCTCCAAATGAAAAACTCGTGAACCCCTCAACCGTTCCTCGGAAAGCCCAAGCAATATAGAGAGAAATTACAACGATAATCATCGCAAGCGTAAGGTATGCCGTTTTCTTGATATAGTCACCAAATGATTCACCGATATTTACATATCGAACCAAAGTAGCTCCCGTGCTTTCTTTCAATTTTGCGGTTAGCATATTTTGAAAGTCAGTCTTAATAGTATCGAGATCCTTTGCAGAGATATCAGAACTACTATTAAAACCCACCTCTACAACAAATACATTTTCACCGGAAACCTTATATACGGTCGTAGTGTTAATAGCTGATTTTGACGCAAATTCTGGCTGCTTGGTAATGTCAGTAACAATCGATTCTACTTGGGTTTTTTGGAAATCTCCAGTGTATTGGAACTCAGATTGAGTACCACCCGTCATATCAATACCAAGTTGAACCGGAATAACGAAAGGAAGCACAATAGAACCTACAAAAAGTGCTAGGGCGATGAAATAAAACGAAAAACGATGTTTGATATAATCTATACGCATAAATAAGCAATTAAAAGCTACCTGAAATTTCGCTCATTTATAAGACTTGCGCTCGCAAAGTCAACCAAAAACAGCTGAGAATGTTGCGTACAAGAACAGAGTTGTATATACTAAATCTACTATGCAGTACAAAATTCCCGTCCAAATCGAAAACGAGGATACCATATTTATGGGTCTTTCTCTTCGGCAAATCATTATTATTATGATTGGCGGAGGTTTTGCGTACATGATTTTTAAGTCACTGGAAGGTGGTATTGGACCAGAAATTGCATCAATTCCTGCGATTTTAGTACTACTGATTGCGGCATTTATTGCGCTCTTTCGAAATGCCGAGATGACCTTTCTTCCGTTTATTCTCAATCTGATACGATTAAATCTCAATACCAATGTGCGAATTTGGAGTAAAGGCACGGACAGTTTTTCTAACCTAGAAGTAGGCTACGTGCGACTACTCGCCAATGCCAAGACCAAAATGGAAAGCAAATGACACTATACCGAAGTCCAAGATGAAGTAAGCGAGAAGCTTGCAAAACTTTAATATCAAACCATGTCTGCCACTACTATCGATTCTTCCAGTGTAAAAACTGCAAAAAAGCCTCACAAGGATTCTACCACTCAAAAATATCTTCCTTTCAGCGAAATTCGTGGAAACTGCATGATTATGAAGGATGGATCTTCTCGAATGGTACTCAAGGTACAAGCACTCAACTTCAATTTGAAAAGTGAGGAAGAACAAGATTCGATTATCTATGGATATCAAAGATTTTTGAATTCATTACGTTTTCCCGTTCAGATTATTGTTCGTTCCCTCAAGGTAGACATCGAAGGATACCTCCTCAAACTCAAAAACCTTGCCATCAAACAGCAAAATCCCCTCCTCCAAGAGCAAACCTATCGCTATGTAGATTTTCTCACCAATCTGATCGACATGGCTCAGATTATGAAAAAGGAATTCTATATCATCGTCCCGTTTGACGAAGTCAACGAGGAATCCGTACGCACCACCGGGATTGTAGGCATGTTTCAGAGCTTCTGGTCAGCGATTACAAGCGAAGAAACACTCTTGAGTGTTCGAGCGAAAAGAAGAAATGCCGAATTCCTCCGTAAAGGGAACTCCGAGCGAGTATCGACCATCAAGGGATCTTTGGAACAAATCGGACTCAAGAGTGAAGAACTCGACAAAGATGGACTCGTTCGATTGCTCTACGATTACTACAATCCCCGAGTGAATGGTGAACAAAAGATTCGAGAAAAAATCGAAAATATGGGGATGGAATAACATTCTATTGAACCGAAAAATCTGCTCACTGGTTGAGCAGATTTTTCGTAGATTTTTCTTTGAGGGATACAGGAAATTCTGGAAGATACCATGAGATTCCTCTAAAATACTTTTTATGAAATCCCCTTCGAAATCACCTCCCAAAGAGCATACTCGCTCTATCGGCATGCACGGCGAGCAAATCGCGGTCGATTACCTTATTCGTGCCGGATATGAGATAATCGCGAACAATTGGCAGATATGGTGAGGCGAGCTCGATATCGTAGCTCAACTGAAGCAAAAAATTGTATTCGTAGAAGTAAAATTTCGCCGTAAAAAACTCGGAGGTTCCGCCAAAGAATCTCTCAGTCCCAAAAAACAATCGCAGTTTCGAAGAAGTTCTGAGCTCTTTCTCCTGAAGCATGATGTACAATCAGCTGACTACCAATACGATTTCATCGCGATTGATCAACAAATTGGGAAATACCAACTTTCACATTTCAAAAATATCGAGCTAAAGTAGTTTTAGACTCGATATTTGGGAATATTAGGAATCAGAAGTCTCGTCGAGGAGATTTTTGAGTTCGTTCATTTTGTCGTTATCTGCATTTTGCTTCTCATATTCTCGTTGCTCATCAACATAGATACTTCGAAGTTGATCCCAACCTTCTTTGGCCTTGATAACCAAATCTCGAATCACTTCCCCTTCTTTGGCGAGCAGTTTTTTGAATTCTTCTCGTTCATCCTCAAATACCTTATGGAGCTCATCTACCTGAAACTGAGAAAGTGTAGGAATAGCATCCACCACTCGCTTTTTCTCCGCCACCGAAAGTGAGAGTGAATGTTCCAATAAATCAATAAAATGAACCTCGGTGAATTCTGACATCGGATGAATCGATGCAAGATCATAAAAAATCTCATTCTCAGGCTTTTTTACAGCAGGAGGATTACTCGTACCAGATGTTCCGTCATCTCAAGTGGATGGCGATGTAGTGATATCAGTAGGGTCGATTTGAGTCATATAAAGATATTAAGTTCTAAAACGATGAGATTCCAAATGTTTGATGATTTCTGCCTGAATTTCTGGGGTAATGACCGCATTGTGCCAAACCGCTTCTACATCTTCATCTTCTTCGAGAGTTTCGATGAGAATATGTACTTTTAAAGCTTTGTCAAATTCGCTCAGCTCGGTAGTATTTGTCGCAAGATATTCCCCATGGGAAGCGAGAATTTCGATACCTTTTCCCTTCAGAAAAGCGGTCACATGCCCGAGTTCATGCCAGCTCGTTTGGATGTAAATGATTTCTCATTCACTCCCATAGTCATCAGCACCTGATTCAATAATAGTTTCTTCTAGTGCATCGTTTATTGGACCCGGGATTTGGATTTGACCCACAAATTTGAAGGCAAAGTTAGAAACAGAACCAGTTTCACCAAGTGAACCTCCACACTTGGAAAAGGCATGTCGCATGCTCGGAGCGGTACGATTTCGATTGTCAGTAAGTGCCTTAACAATAACAGCAACACCCCCTGCACCATATCCTTCGTATACGACTTCTTCAATAGCCGCTGCTCACTTTTCTAGTCCCGCTCATCGTTTGATGGCACGGTCAATATTATCATTGGGGACATTTTCCTTTTTTGCCTTGTAGATCGCATCAGCTAGCGATACATTTTGAGTTGGATCAGCACCTTTGGCGGCAGCAATAGCGATAAGTTTGCCATGAATCGCAAAAACCTTCCCTCGTTCTTTGGCAGTGGCTTGTTTTTGTCGTTCGATAACTGGACCTCGTCCCATAGCTTGAAAAATTAAGTGGATATAGTATCTGATTTGGAGAAAAGGTAAACTGAAATCGCCGAAATGAATATATCTTTTGTATTATTTATCTATAACTCAATGTATTTTTCACTTTTCTGCACCGAAAACAACACTTCTCGATTCCCGGCCTCGCCAATAAGAGTAGATTCGTATTGATTGAGAATATGTATTCCAGCATGATGAAGCCATGTTTCAAAATCTTGGATCGATTGCAGTCGAATAGCTTCTGTTTTTGGTATACCGGTTTTTCTGAGGAGCTCTGGACCCACCTCAAACTGGGGCTTATACAAAAGGATACAAATACCAGAACTATCCAAAAATCTCAAAGCCGTTGGCAATACTTCTCGAATCGAAATAAAAGAAACATCGATCGTAATCATACTGAATCGCTCATGACTTTCCCATTTTCGAATATCTAGGTTCTCCAAAGATACAATCCGTGGGTTAGTACGAAGTCGTTCGTGGAGTTGCATGGTTCCTACATCAATAGCGGTTACTTGCTTGGCTCCTCGCTCCAAAAGCACTTGAGTAAATCCTCCAGTTGAAGCACCAATATCAAGACACTTCGCTCATTGGACGACTATTTTTGAATTTTCCAAAAAATCATCCAATTTTTGAGCACTTCTCGAAACAAAACGGATTTGCGGAGCATCATGATCAATATCGAGATGGATTTCCTCAGCAATTTCGAGGCTACATTTTCGGACTACTTCTCCAGCAATTCGAACCAGTTCATGTTCAATAAAAAACTGGGCTCGATTACGAGATACTCACAAAACTTCGGCTACTCGTTGATCCAACCGCATGGAATAAAAGAAGAATTATACTCGGGTTTTCATGAATTCCTTGAGTTTTTCCGCAAGATCAGGGCGATCGAGTGCGTAGTCGATAGTCGCTTGTAAAAATCCAAATTTATCTCCCGTGTCGTATCGTCTTCCTTCGATTTCGTATCCGTAGATATCACGCTCTTTGAGCATTTCGACAAATCCATCAGCGAGTCTTCGTTCTCCACCAGCACTCATGCCCGCAACTTTGATATATTCAAAAATATCGGGGGTAAGTACGTACTTCCCTACTACTCCAAGACGAGAAGTAGTTTCGGTTGATTTTGGTTTTTCCAGGAATTTTTCCACCTTATGAGATCGACCTTCTGAAAAGTTGGATTCGACAATTCCATAGCTAGAAACCATGGTATCCGGAACATCTTTAAGGCAAAGAATCGGTGCTTGTTTTCGATAAAAGGCTTCAATCAGTTGTTTAGAAGCGGGAACATCATGGATTACCAGATCATCTCCAAAGAGGAGTAAAAATGGTTCATCTCCAAGAAAGTGTTGTGCGTAGAGAAGCGCATCTCCATCACCACGAGGGAGTGGCTGTCGAACATAGGCTATATTGGCCAGAGATGAGACATGTTCTACTTGAGCGAGCTCCTTCGTTTTTCCCTTTTCTACGAGTGTTTGTTCGAGCTCAAATGACTTATCAAAATGATCTTCAATACTTCGCTTCCCTCGTCCGGTTACAATAATAATGTCCTGAATACCAGAAGCTACCGCTTCTTCCACCAGATACTGAATAACTGGTTTATCTACAACAGGGAGCATCTCTTTGGGCTGTGCCTTGGTAGCTGGTAAAAATCGAGTTCCATATCCAGCGGCGAGGATAACACATTTCGTAATTTTCTTCATGGGAATTTTCATAAAATAACGGTATCCATTGTAGAGATGGTTGAGAAAAACTCAAATTTACCGCGGTTTCTTGGGCTTCTGAATTTCACAAACTTCCAAGTGCTTCCAAGTATAAAAAGTAGCAATACCCATGATCAAGATTCCCACGATGCGGACTTCATATCCCAAAAATGGCAAACCCGCAAAAATTCATGAAAGTCCAAAATAAGAAGCAAGGGTAATACTACAAGCGGGACAACCCGTAACAAGTATTGAAAAAAATGAACCTATGGTACCAAAAAATCCGGTTTTCTTCGTATGAGCTACATGAGAAAAATAACCAATTTTGTATGCCGTTAATCCAAAGAATATACCACTCAAAAATATCGTCAAAAAACTCGTACTCATCTCTAAGAAAAGAAAGCATGATCCCAAATTATTATGCGTCAGTTCAAAGTTGGAAAAGTAATAAATAATCCCAAACATGAGTCCACTCGAAACCAAAAAAGATATCCAGAATAATCGCGAATGAAGTACGTGTCGAAATTTTGCAGAAACCATAGGTAAAATTGAATGGTTGAGTGTATGAAAATTTCATGTAATTTCAACTTTTACATCATTGGCTATCCTTTTGGTTCTGGATCTCTTCTTCGCAGCAGTGCCACACAAAAACCAATACCAGCACAAGCAATTCCTATGATTCCTAAAGTAACTGAATCACTCGGAGATTGTGATTTTGGAGGGAGTGGTACTATCGTTGCTTTGGGCTCTTTGCTGGAATTTGAGCTATTTGATTTGGTAGTGGTTGTAGTAACTTTCTTTGCTACTGTTTTTTTTGGAGTAGGACTTTTGGTCGGGGCTAGTTTAGGGGTTGCTTTTTTGACTACTGACTTCGGAGTTGTGGTACTTCCAGTAGAAATTATATTACCGGTTTGCTTCTGTATATTCTCAGTAGATTCAGAAAATTTAGATGATACCTTTTTTACTATTGATTTTGTTGTCGGGATACTGTCTTTTTTCGGAGTACTAGTTCCCGATAGATATGGTCCAACCTGAAATGAATTAAACTTGAAAGGCAGAATACCCGCAGAATCAAGTAGAGTAAGTGAGATAGTTCCACCAGAGCCCCCAAGAGCAACCGCCCCCGGATTACAGCCATCAACCATCGAGCCCGTACCCAATCAAGGCATAATATGCCAACGACACATTTCAAATTTTTCCTGTATCGGATGAATCACGTTGATTCGGCAACTTTTCCCCGCACAAAAACCCTCTGGAGTAATTCCTGATTGAAACAAAATAGTAGGCTCAGGAAGTACGCGACTCGTGGAAGTGGTTGGAGATGCAAGATTCTGTGCAGATGATACAGATGGACTACTGTTTCATATAGAGAGCACAGAAGACGAACTGGGTACAAATACTTCAGGAATAGCCATGTTATGTATATTTGATGTACGATATCCATCAAATGATTGAGTAAAAGTAAGGGGTAATACCGGGATGCCTGAAAGACTTGTCAATCAAAATCCAGATACGGTTTTCAAGCGTATATGACTTGACGTAGAAGCATTGATTTTCAAATCCAAATTTGAGAGATTTTGTTCAAAAATTTCAATTATAAATTGAGATCCAGAATAACTCAGTTGTTTTATTACACCAGAACCCGTCTCGATAAGTTGATCCGCAAGTCATCCACTCGCAGAAAAAAGTATAAATTTTTCTGGAAGTATCATTCCAGAAAGTGAGCCAGAATATTGTACTACCAAGCGATCAATTTTTTTATTATTATCAGTATCATACAAAAAAAGTTGTTGTGGGATGAGGATAGTAGAGTCAACGAGTGGTACTCATATTGTTTCAGGAGAAGTTGCTCATGAAAGCGTAAGTATTTCGCCTCATACTCACCCAGTACTCGTAGGCACTGAAGCAACTATATTTGGCACTAGAGATGTTGTGTTAGTCAACACGGAACCTGTCGCTTCAGATAGAACGAGAATACCCGGAGCAACAGTAACTATTTCGTTCTGTACTGGTAAGCTAGTACCTGTATTCGAAGTTACTCCTGATATAATTATACTTCAAGAATCTGTCATAGATCCCGTTTCTGATTGCGGCTGTACAGCTACAAGAGGTTCAGTGGGAAGCAGAGTTCCAGATGCTGTTTCGGATAGGACCAATGAAACAGGAGACGCCTCAGACGATCATACCTCATCATCCAAAGGCAAATCTTCAGGCAGGGTTTCTGTGATTATCTCTTCCGTTACTATCACTTGGCAATTTGGTGATCATATTGGCCATTCAATAGGGCTATTTTTTATAGAAGTAGTGTAGTGAATTTGATACAGTTCAAGACCTTGAGCATCAAAAATTTGCAAGGTTTCATCCGTATTATTCAAAGTAATTTTTGACTCAGTTCGATACACTTTTTTGTGATTTCCCGACTCGAGTATGCCACCCGTAAAAGTGTACTTTTTTCCAGAGGCATCGACTATAGATATCCCCATCAGATCTATAGTCTCACAAGAACTATTGTAAATATCTAGGTATTCTTGATTTACATCATCGTCCGTATTGGGCATGACACTATATATCACCAAGGCGCTCGCAACCGCGGTGCCCAAAAGAAAGAGCAAAGCTATGCTCCAAAAGTAAAAAGATTTTTTCATGCGTCATTTGTACTTCAGAACATGACGAAAAAAAAGAAAAAGCTACGAAAATAGCTTTTTCTTTTTATATCAAAATACCTAAATAGCTGCCTTATTTGGGACTGAAACTCCTTCAAAAAATTCATCGAATTCTTGCGCAAGGAGCTCTTCTTTCTTGAGAAGTACTTCCGCAATTTTTTCGTGAAGCGATCGATATTCCGTAATAATATGTCGAGCCCGCTCGTAAGCAGCTCTCAAAATAAGTCGTACTTTTTCATCTATCTTTTCTTGAGTTTTTTCTGAGAAAAGCTTTCCACCACCTTCAGCACCGAGGTAATTCCCCTCTATAGAATCAGAAGCAAAATTTTCCGCACCGAGTTCTTCATCAAATCCATATCGCATCACCATAGCTCGTGCAATTTCTGTTGCACGCTCAATATCGGAACTCGCTCCGGTCGTTACCATATCTGATCCAAAGAACACCTCTTCGGCAACCCGTCCTCCATACAGTGTCGCAAGTTCATCCAAGTATTTTGCCTTGGTTACGTACGTACGGTCTTTCTCAGGAAGAAACCACGTCACTCCACCCGCACCTCCACGAGGAATAATAGAAACTTTGTGGACTGAGTCCGTGAAAGGGGTCATTTTACCAACCAACGCATGTCCAACTTCGTGGTAGGCAGTAATTTTTTTCTCAAGTTCGGTCATTCGAGAAGACTTTTTGGTATTTCCCATAAGTACTTTTTCTATCGACTGCTGTATCATGGCTTGAGTCACAATTTTTGATCCCATTCTTCCGGCAAGAATAGCCGATTCATTGAGTAGATTCCCCAGATCTGCCCCCGCAAATCCTACGGTAGAACTCGCGATTTTTCGCATGTCGATATCCTTCGCGAGTGGCTTTCCTTTGGCATGTACCTCAAGAATCTTGATTCGGTCTTCCAAATTTGGAAGATTGATGGTTACTTTTCGATCAAATCGTCCTGGTCGAAGCAAAGCCTTATCGAGTACATCGGCTCGGTTGGTCGCGGCAAGTATAATGACGCTCGTATCATTTTCAAAACCATCCATTTCTGTAAGAATCTGATTGAGCGTCTGTTCTCGCTCATCGTGTCCACCACCAATTCCAGGTGATCGCTTTTTTCCAATCGCATCAATTTCATCAATAAAAATAATACTTGGTGCTCGCTCCTTGGCTTCTTTGAATAAATCTCGAACTCGCGATGCTCCTACTCCCACAAACATCTCAACAAATTCTGAACCACTAATGGAAAAGAAGGGAACATTAGATTCTCCAGCAACCGCTCGGGCAAGCAAGGTTTTTCCCGTACCTGGAGGTCCTACCATGAGAATTCCTCGTGGAATTTTGGCACCAAGTTCCAAAAACTTTTTTGGATTTTTAAGAAAATCTACTACCTCCGCTAAGTCCTCTTTTTCCTCAACCGAACCAGCAACATCATTGAAGGTAATTTTATCTTTTCCCGGTTCATAGATCTTGGCACGAGACTTAATAAAGGCCATTGGACCATTAGCTCCACCTCACATCTTCCCCATAAAGAGCATGAATCCAGCTATGAGTAAGATAAATAGTAGAAGTGTTGGTAAGACATTGGCTATAAATTTCCCCCAAACATCATCTTTTACCGTAATTTTTGTGGCAACTCCAGCGACATTAAAACCAAGATCCTTCAAAGAATCTTTTGGTGGGAGCATCACCTTATCAATATCAACCACAGCAACAGATTTGTTACCCACAGTCTCCGTTCGTTCAGGTTTTTTCGCTTGTAATGATTCACCTAAAACAATAATTTCAGAGTAAGAACCTGAGAGGTATTGTGCTACTACTTGATTGATTCCAATCTTATCGTTTACTATTTCCTTTGGAGAATTAGGTACGAAAAAATAATATCCAGCAATAAAGAGTGAAATAAGAATAAGCATCGCTACTGGATTCCATTTTTTTCACTTTTGCTGATTCGCAGATGTTTTAATAGCTTTGAGTAATTCGTTTCGGTTCGACGGTGTTTTTGATGGTGTTTTTTTGGGCTTCATGATTGATTGAGTAATAGAACGACATCTCATTATAAAAAAATACAGAAAAAAGCAAAAATAATGAGACACAAGTATATATAAATTTCCATATCACGTATTTGTAAAATTGCAAATTATTTGACATATTATTTTTATACATTATAAACAATCAAATTTCCTACCTCCTTTCTATGAAAAAAATATCCATTTCGCTCTTAGTCGGATTATGTTTTGCGAGCGTAGTTATAGCACCTCAATCTATTTTCGCTTCTGACTTTTTTGAAAATCAAGTACTCCAAATTGCTGGCAAAGAAGCTACTCGAGAAGTACTCAAAGATATTCAAATTAGCAACGTGGTACTCAAAAGTAGTGCCGAAAAACTTCGACTGGCTCAAACCAAGTTTTTTCTAGCTCAAACAAAAAAAGAAATTACCAATCGATATGCAGAAGGAACTATTTCAAATTATGAATTTGATGATATGAAGCATGAATTATCATATCTCTCATTCTCTATGAACCAATATTTCCTAAATATTCGAGCCTATGAAAGAAGTAAGAATCGAGATTTTCAGGCTCTCGCCAGACAAAATCTCAAAGATGCCAATCAATCATATGCTCGCTTAAAAGCAGTTACCTTAAAATCTGCTAGAAATAACTAATACCTGAGAAACATTTCTAGTCCTGCTCTATGAAACATAATCACGAGTACCAAGAAGAATTCCCCGATATATTTCGAGATGAGATAGATCGGGCTTTTGGTGAAATATTGAAACAGCAAGTCCAAAATCACCAACACCAATATTACCAACTTTCACTGGGGAATTCTATAGTAAGTAATATAAAACTAAAATTCCGAACTCCTCCGAACTCCCCTGAAAGTAAGGTAAATTCACTGAAGAGAAGAAAGTTTTTCTCCTTGGAGTTTACTCCAGATATCCAACATGGACTGGCATTTTTGGACTTAATCATGTATTTAAAAAGTGATAACTTCCGAAATTATTTTGTAAGTAAAAATCAACAAGGAAAAGGAGGATTAGCCATGAATTTACCAGAAGTAAGTGCTATATCAGCTCATTCAAGCTCAGTATATTCCATATCATGAGAGTGCTTAGAAAGTGAGCTCCCGGACTATATCCTCGGAATACTCAAAGAAATAGGCCAAACCCTATGTAGGTGTCGTGTTCCAATTGATCAAAAAAAAATATGATATTTGAGTGGTAATCTTCTGGCAAAAAACCAAAAAATCCCAGTACATCAACCCAAGATACCTGCCATTAAAAATGGGGTTATTCTTGATATATATCATACCCTCGAAGAAAGAAAAATGCCAACTCGTCGATCTTCACCATCCTTTTTTCGCAATGGGCAATATCGTCATCCAGAAACAGCCTATATTTTGGAAAAAATTCGAGATAAAAGTAAACTGCTTCTTTCCCTGAGAGATCCTTCATATACGGATGAAACACAGAAAGAGCAACTCTTAGCAGACTATGAACAAGCTTGGTGAATTATTCTTCCCAACGAAGTATGTCGTCTTATTATGAGCTATGGAGAAAACGATGGATTTGAATTTGAACTCGGACACGAAAATCTTGATCCTATATATCTCCGAGTTGGAGAATTGAATCAAAAAGATAATGAACGAGTTATTGGTTTTTGAATATCGATTATTGACGAAGATGCGGATATGCTCTGGGACGAACTTGCTGAAAATTTCAAAAAATATAATGACGAGATAGGAGACTACGAATTTGAAGTAACTCATCATAATGATGCTAATCCAGAAAATACTGGAAAGGCAACGATTGTAGTAGAGATGCCTATTTCTTTTCAGCAACCAGAAAAAATTCGAAATATGTTTGTTCTCATTGGAACTTTACTTTTCCAACATGGCTATACGATTACCAGAAGTCCTCAAATCAATAATGATTTTGATAATCCAAAAGGGAGACTTCAGTCCATTGCCAAGAAATCCCTTCAGCAACCCAAAATAAAACCATCATACGACCGATAGTCGTATGATGGTTTTATAATTGAAATATTATTAAATCTTTTTCTTTTTTCGAACTCATCGACTAAATCTTTTTCTTCGATCAGCATCCATTCGGGCAGAATCTCCATGAAATTTCTTTGCCACTTCCTCTGCTTTTTCTTCATCAGTCTTAAGTCCTCCTCACTTTTTATAGATACTTTCTCGACCTTTAAGCTCTATGATGATTGGGGTTCCAGCAAATCCAAAGTGTTCTCGGATTTGGTTCTCAATATATCGTGGGTAGGAGAAATGGAAATGCTTTTCGTTATTCACTGAAACTAAGAATTTTGGAGGATTCACATCTACCTGAGATCCGTAGAATATTTTTGGTTTATGTGATTTTTTGTTCCCGCTTGGTGCATGCTTGTAGGTAATTTGTTCCAAGAAACTATTAAATACACCCGTCTTCACACGTTTCTGTCGTTCTGCTTGAATCTGAAGCGCGGTAGTCAAGATTTCATCCACTCGCTTTCCATTGGTAGCTGTAGTAAAAATCGGGGTTACATAATCAATAAATTCAAATTTTCGATCGAGATACTTGTTATATCAACTCTGTACTTCTGTTTGGTCTACATCTTTTCGAGCAAGAACGATATCCCACTTATTAAAAACGAGTATAAGACCCTTGGCGAGTTCAAGTGCTTTACCGACGATAGCTTGATCCTGACCGGTAATTCCTTCGTTTGCATCCATAACAATTACCGCAATATCCGCACGAGCGATAGCTCGTTCACTTCGCATAACACTCCAGTCTTCTAGATTTCGGACTCCGATTTTTCCAGACCTACGGATACCTGCTGTATCAATAAGTACAATCTTTTGACCTTCATATTCGACTACCGTATCAATAGAATCACGAGTGGTACCTGCTAAGTCCATGACCATAGAACGGTTTTCTCCCGTAATCGCATTCACAAGGGATGATTTTCCGACATTTGGTCGTCCGATAATGGCAATCTTGAGTACATCATCGGCATACTGAGGCTCATTGTAGTTGTATCCAGTAGCCTTGAGTTCAGAACTAATCAAAGCTCGAACTTCTTCAATACCACGAGTATGAAGGGAACTCGTGGCTACCAGCAAAGGAAATCCCATTTGTAAAAGTCATTGAGCATCCCGCATTCGTTCAGGATTATCCGCTTTGTTCGCTATGACTATGACTTTCTTTCCTGATTTTCGAAGGAGTTTTGCGATCTCTGCGTCATGATCCGTGATACGATCATATTCAAGTACGAATAAGATAATATCAGAGCGATCTACTGATTCTTGTACACGCTTTCGAACGTCCGCGAGGATTTCGTCGTTCTTTCCGAACGCCAAACCTCCAGAATCCGCGATAATATAGGCGATTTCTTCGTCATGGTCGTGCATTTGGAACTCCAAAATATCACGAGTCGTATTCTCGATATCTGAAACTATGGCAATCTTGTGCCGAGTCAGTGAATTGAAAATACTGGATTTTCCGACATTTGGTCGGCCTACTATGGTTATTCTTGCTATCATAAAATTGGTAATGGTGCCCTCAACACGAATCGAACGTGCGTCTAAGCCTTAGGAGTGCCTTGTTCTATCCACTGAACTATGAGGGCGGGATACTCATGAGTTACTTTGAAAAAGTCCAGGATAAAGACAAATCAAAAAAACAACAGGTTTATCATAGAGAAAAACGTTGATTTTTCAAATTGGTTTCAGGAAATATACTCTCAAATCAAAAAGAATAGGAAAAAATCAAAAAAACTCTCGAAGTAGATCGAGAGTTTTTTTGGATAAAATATAGACAGGTATATTGAGTTTTGACTATTGAACGTTAAATGGAGTTGCCATCGGAGTACCCGTTAGACCATTTCTGGTATACCCCGTATATTGACCAGATGGGTATCCCATTTCGATCAACATACCACCTCGTAATTCAATACGTCCGTTATTAATCTGCCATCCATCTGCCACCCCATTGTAAGGTTTAGTAAGTTGTCTCCAAGCACCGCCATTGAGACAAGTATTTCCACCTGGAATATCCAAACAACCGTACGTATTGTTTACATCTCCACCAGAAATATATCCGTAAAGTGTTCCTCCTTTTGCTATCGTACTCTTTGGAGTAGAAAGACTACTATCTGTATATACCGTAACTGGATTTGATATCGTTGCAGTAGTTCCATTAGAAAGTTTCACTGTAACAGAATTACTATTCTGGTAAGTCGTTCCAAAATCACAGTAGTTATTTCCTCCAGTTACCCGAGAAGTACAATTAGTTCCACCCTTAATGGCATATCCTGCTTTTTCAAACTGAAATATAAAACCACAAAGTCGGTTAGTAGGGAGGTAAAATTCAGAAGTCTTACCCGCAGCATCCGTCATGTAAGTTCCAAGAGTACTCGTAGATGAACAATAGCTATGAATCACCGAAACATTTACTCCGCTTAGTGGTAAATTCGTAGCTTCATCGACGACATTGATCGTCACTCCGCTTCCTGGTGCCATAGCCTTACAGGCATTTCCATCTCGAGCATATCCATCTTTACACGACCAAGTACAACCACTTTGTTGAGTATCACCTGAATACATCCATGAAGTACCAATAGTAGCAGGACCAGCTACAACACCACTGGTATTGTATCCAACAGACAACAGTCCAGGGCCAGCTGTAGGAGCTGTACCAGTACATTCTGTAACTACAGGTGTAGAAGTTACTGCCTTACAACCATTGTTTCCATCTTGAGCATATCCACTGGAACATGACCAAGTACAACTGGTAAGTGTGCTTGAATATTTCCAAACGGCATTTGGCACTGAAGGTCCAACAACTGCCTCATTTGGATTGTAAGGTTTACTTACAATTCCGACTGTAGTAGGAAGACTTCCACTACATACAGTTGTAGTAACGGTAGTAGTACAAGATTTACCATTTGATTGTAGCCATGCCTGAGCTTTTGGACCATCAGTTCATAGACTGGCACAAGCAAGGGTAAGATTTAGATTTGTTCGAGCAACAGTTCCATTGGTAATCTGAGATTTCCAATAGGTTAAGCCTGCGGCATCAGAAGTTCGTTGTAGTACAGATTGGTAAGCTGCATTAATAAAGTTAGTAAGATCATCTGGAGCTACTACTGTTCCGGTACCTGTTGAACTACCGCCAGTACTAATTCCGTCAATAACACCAACCATTTCTGTAACAAAGTCAGCTCCAGAAGTGATATTTGTTTTCGCATCATTGAGTTCAAAAGCAATATATCAAACGATATTTTGTACATTTTGATCAGCAACATAGGCAGGTTTTGCTGCGAGTGTCTTAATTCCCGTATCAACATTAGTAAGGAATGTTCTGAATTGATCCACATTTAATGCAGCGCCTCGAGAAAGAATTCACCGAATTACTCCATCGAGTCGAGTAGCATTAGTTGCGCCAACAGTCGCACGATAGGTATTGCTTGGAGTGGGTTGCCACTGAGTGGCAGCATTTGCTGGAGTAGTATTAGCTCCTGAAAATTGTGAAAGGAGCTTGGTTACATTATTTCCACCTCCAACAAAAGTAATTCCAGCGCCAATCATAAGAAAAGCAGCTACTGCGATAAAAATTAACGAATTTCGTCGTTTTGGGGTATTTTCCTTATTCATAAGGGGAAAATTAGAAGGTAAGGGGCGATATATGGGGATGCATGTATCTGAAACAGATTGTAGTATATATAAATTTGGATAGCAAATCGAAATTTATTTTTATAAGCCCCTATCAATCAGATGATTTCTTGAAATAAAAATTAGTAAGCGACTAATTGAGTGAATAGCTATCAAAAGCTTATTTTGGTATTCCATTTTCATCACAACCATTTTTACCAAAAGCCCCATTTCCACAAGTCATCGAAGTTGTTGATGAAGAATATGATCATACACAAGGAGATGCTACACAAAGGCTCTGAGTTGGCCCAGAACGAGGTCTTGCTTTAATAATATTACAATAACCTGAGGATACCATGGTGCTAACATTTTGTTCACTATCAAAACTCCCATAATAATATCCATTTTGCCACTGAAAACTTCCAAAATATGCTGTAGTTTTTACGGGCATAGTATCCGTCCACACCATATTTTTACACCACCCTTTGTCATCAACATTTGTCCATAAATTATCTCCACATATATATTCTTCCACTACCTTATCCCTACCCATATTACAGTTCAATGGGGCAACTGGTGGCATATATTTCGTATAAATATTATCTGTTTTTCCTTTACTCGTACAAAGCAAGATGGATTGTTGTCGAGCTACACTTGCATCATCTAGAAGTATGCTCGAACTACCATTTCTATAGTGAAGTGACCCATTATCTGAACCGACAGGATTGTTATTTACCCAAGCTTGATTTAATGGAAAATCCTTGAGTGGAAACCAGCTTTCATAGGCTACTAGATCATTTCTAGAACTTGCTGCTTCATTTCAGAGTAATAAAGTGGCTGTATGTACTTCAATTCACCTTGCTGAAGCAGGAGGTACTGATAAAAGCGAGCTACTAAATAGTCTTGATAAATTGTTGTAATTAATCAACTCCCAGTCTGTAAATCATCCCACTTTAGTCTTATTTAATTCATTACACAAATTCATTCCAGCCTCCTTACCTCATCGCTCCGAAAGCTTAAGAACATAAAGTGGGGCTATTTCTGAAAGATATTGAGTATATGGTGTAGGATTTGGATTTGGATAAATATATGTGCCAGTTCCCATATAATAAATATCTGGGTAAGAACTTATTTTACTTCCAGGAGTGGATAATACGGATATATTAGAATTTGCTCTCAAGACATTAATAGCATCAGCAATAGTAGGAGGAGGATTTGTACTTCTTGATCATAGTGGCTGATTGGCTACTGCAACACCACAATCTGATGCTATATCACTATAGTAATCATGAGTTCTTTCATTATCAGCACGAACCTTGTTCAAAAGGGCTCGGATTTGTGTTGGTGTATAACTTATAGTACTAGTCTGAGAATAATCTCGAATTCCTTCGTTTACCCCAAGTGCAATTTTATTATCATCTACTCCAAACTTATCAGTCCAGAAGTTCAGAGTCATTGCTATTTTATCATTGATTGGTGTATCATCGACAGCTTGAAGTTTTGTAGTATTTTGAAGCATACAAGATACTACATCTTTTACATTCTCTTTTGTATAAGAAGTTGATCCTGTCATACTCAAGCCAATATCCAAATGCTGATACGCTGATGATTGAGATATCCCTGTTGATGACACTTCACTCACAATTGGAGTAACCAAAGTAGTAGTATTTGTTTTTGCATCTGCAAGCTCAAAAGTCAGGTATCCTACGATATTCTGCACATTCTGATTACTTATATATTCTGGCTGTGATGCAAGAGTTTTAATACCAAAATCAACATTGGTAAGAAATACCTTGAATTGCTCTACATTAAGCACCATTCCTCGAGTAAGAATTCAACGCACTACTTCATCTAATCGAGTAGCATTCGCTACACCTACTGCGGTACGGTAGGAATTATTCAAGGTTGGTTGCCATTGACTTACCGCAGTTATATGTGAAGTATTGGCTCCTGAAAATTGTGAGAAGAGTTTGGTTACATTATTTCCACCTCCAACAAAAGTAATTCCAGCGCCAATCATAAGAAAAGCAGCTATGGCGATAAAAATTAACGAATTTCGTCGTTTTGAGGTATTTTCCTGATTCATAAAGGGGAAAATTAGAGAGCAAGGAGGCTACACGAGGAGGTCTTTATCTAGTGGTAGATTATAGTATATATAAATTTGGATAGCAAATCGAATTTTTTAAAGATATACCGATTTATCGGTAAGCAATGAGCAAGTTTGCATATTTTTTGATATTACTATAGCATAGCAAGAAGAAACACTACCCATAAAACTATGTCACTCGCTCTGGCGCTTCTTTCAGTTATCACCTTTCTCTGAGTTTTGGTGGTTTTTCGATATTCTTACATGAAAATACCTCACGTGCTCCGATTGTTTCTTGGTGGGATGTTACTTTTTGGAATCCTCAATGCGTTTCTTTATTCCATTGGAAAAACTCTTTCGGCCGACTTATTCTTTTTTGAAATACGAATTAGTGGAAAAAACGGACTCGCAGACTTTGAACAACAATATAAGAATTTTATTGATACTATTGGCAATGTAAGTCCCATAGTCTACGGAATTTGATTCCTCATTGCTCCCGCCTGTATAGAAGAAATTGGCAAGCTATTTATACTCATTCAGGGGGAGCGAAAGCGTCCACGACTCAGAAATACCGCAGATGCGGTATATTCCATGGTATTTATTGCTATGGGATTTGCCTTTCTGGAAACTATCACGTATCTCATTTCATCGTATCGTCTTGGGGCAGAATGGGGAGATCTTTCTCGTCTCGCGCTCTTTCGCGCTATTTTATCAACCGCATCCCATGTAGTATTCTCTGGTATAGTAGGTTTTTTCTACGGACGAGTCCAATTTGCTGGCTTTAGTATTATAGATCATGGGGGCATTACTCGTTTTAATAAGATACTTAAATGGATCAAAAAAATTCGCTTTATTCCGATTTCCTCAATTAAAACACTCTATCAAGCACAACTACTTTTGGTAGGTTTCAGCATTGCCATACCTCTACATATTGCTTATAATTATTCGCTCCACCTAGGAAATATTCCTCTCGCCTATTTTCTAATTGTAGGGAGTGGTGGTCTATTCTACTGGTACACACTAGGCCTCGAAGCAAAAGAGTGTAATTATTTGGAAGTAGATAAACGTATAGCCTATCTTGCTTCACTTCGTCAGCGAGTACGAACGAATCAAGTACATACCGATACACAAAAAAGACTAGATGAATTAAAAACATCTAGTCTCATTCCGCCTCAGTAATAGTTATTTATACAAAACTATTTCGAGCATGGGCTGTTGTAATATAAGGATTAGTATACGGGTCCTTCACTGCACTATAAGTAGCTCGTGTTAATTCTACCTCTTCGTGCTTGTTGAGTCGTGATGGAATATATCCACCATTTCTATACGTTCGAATAGAATCAATAGAAATGAAATTCACTACCCTGAATACCTGATCATCCGTAAGGTGACTCAGTACTGACATATGATATGTACCTCGAACCAAATACGTACCTCCATGGTAGCTAAATTTTAAACCAAAACGAGAAGCTTCAAAATTGCTACTTTCTGGATGGAAAACTGCTTTTCCTGATGTTCGAACTGCATCTACTCGAGTAGGTCTTTCTACGACTTGTGGTCGGTCAAAATCAATAACCATCTGATTGGGGCGTGATTGGAACATAGATAGTATGTTAGAATGGTATTAGTATCTCATATAATTTTTTTATAGTCAAGAACGAATTTTTATATCATTAATTTAAAAAAACGAATTATGAATTTATTAGATATATCATAACCCCCTTCGGTACTTCATTTATATGACGGTAATCCTCATTCGAAAAGATCTATTCTGTATTATTATAACCATAGTAAATTAAGAGATTCTTTGAGATCAAAAAATAAAATACATTTTTTCAACTCAAATCAGACAATAAAACTTTTTTTGACAGTCATGTTAAGATATGAGAGTATAGGGGCACTTATCCCAATTCGACATGGACAAAGATTCCCTCATACTACAGATTCTCGATATTTTCATTAAGCTCAACCATATTGCGGGTTTTACTACCGTACAACGAAGTGATCTAACGGAAATGGAAAATGGGCTCATGCTGCTCGAAGCAAATGAACTTCAAGCTCTATTTTCTAGCGTTACACAAAATGCTATCACCGCACTTCAACAAGTTGATGCAGATATTCAAGCCATTGCCAAGGAAGGTATTCGACGACTAGAATCTATGGATAGAGATGCTGACTTGGTAGAATCAGCAAATATGCTTCAATTTTAATTATTTTTTTACTTTTCATATATGAGTGGCCTAGAAAATGCAGTTACCCAATGTCGTGGCGTAGAAGCCCAAGGAGCTGGAGGTGAAAAATATGATCTTGGAGAGGAAAATCGAAAACTCAAGAGTCAGTTAGATGCTGCAGCAAATAAACTCACCGAACAGAGTTCTGGTGTTTTAAGCTACTTCAAAAAAGGTCCATCGAGTGGTGATACTCTAAAAATGGCAGCAGAAAATTCGGTGAGTAGACAAATTGATGGTATATCTGAAAAATGAAAATTTGATGCATGTGCTAATGCTGGAAATGAGATTCGAAGCGCTATTAATGCGGCAAAGAACGGAAAGTCAGCTGATGCCTATATTGCTTCTGTATCTCGTCAAGCTCCTCAGGTAGCTGGAGTGAGACAATGATGAACTCCTCAGGTAGCCATGAACGATAGTTTTCAAAATGGAATAAATGCTTTGAAGCCAGGAGCTCAACAATCTCGATTAGACGCTGCTATGCGTGCTGCCGGAGCCAACTAATACCTATCATGCCAGCAGAAAAAACCGCCTTTGAGCAAGAACTTACCGCCCTGTTTATTGAAGCAGAGAAAACTCCAAAATGAGGACTGCAATCTGCTATACAGTATGTGGCCAAAGAAAAATTAGCACAAATGCGATCTATTGGTGAAATTTTTACTCTGAAATCTCAGATTTCTGAAATCATGGAAATATCCAAAGAAGCCGAACGAGCTATTATGCTAGAACTCGGTACGGGAGATGAGGTAGGACGCTATGATTTTATCTTTGATTTTACAAAAAAAGATCATAAAACAGCGTTTTTGAGTTTGTACGAACCCGTAGTACAGCTCTTGAAGTTACGATATCTTCATAGTGCCGAAACGGGAGATACACTCACCAAACTTCTTGAAAAAGGATTTTCTGGCGATCTACCCATTCAGATAAAAATTGAAGTCGATGTTCAAAATGCTAAGCGGAAGCGAATTCAGAATATTCGTATTTTTCAAATTCCACCACCAACCGAAGAAAAAAAATCCAATACCAATACTCGTTCCAATCTCGCATAAGATAAGAGACGAAAAAACCAACTTGCAATGCGGTTCAATTTATCGAATATATGGACAAATCCATATATTTTTTTTATGAAAATTTTTCCACTCCTAGCTCGAAGTTACGACATGCGCGCTATATATGGTGCCGATTTTGGAGATGACGATATCCGTTTGGTGGGACAAGCGCTCGGGAGTTGGGCTCCTGAAGGGACTATTTACCTTGGGTGAGATGCGAGGCTTTCTACCCCGAATCTCAAGCAAGCCATGATTGATGGGCTACTTCAGGCGGGACGGACGGTTGTGGATATTGGACTCGTATCGAGTGATATGCTGCAATATACCACTATTTGTTCTGCGGATGCGGCGCTCGGTATCATGATTACCGCCAGTCATAATCCCAAGGAATACAATGGTTTTAAGATGTGCTTCAAGAATGCGGCACCTATCAATCTCAAGCTCATTGCCCCAGAACTTATTCATCTGATAGAAACTAAGCAACTCCTCGAACTACGAGACCAAGGAAGTCTTTCGCATCGAAACCTCCTTCCTGCATGGATAGATTTTCTTGCGAGTCACGCCCAAGCAGATTTGAGTGGATTCAAAGTAGTGGCCGATGCAGGAAATGGTACTGCGGGAGTGTTCATGCAGGCCTTGGCAGAACGACTTGGTTTTACCCTGATACCCCTCTATTTTGAGCCGGATGGAAATTTTCCCAATCATCATCCCTCCCCTATTGAGAGCAAGAATGTGCAAGATCTCTTGAAAAAAGTTCAAGAAACTGGAGCGGATATTGGAGTCGCTTTCGATGGAGATGCAGATCGCGCCGTACTCTGTGACGAAACCGGGGAAATTATCAATGCCTCGATTACCCTATCCGCTATCAGCGAACTCTTTCGTGCAGCGAATCCATGAAAAAAAATCCTCTATAATGCCACTTGTAGTCACATTGTCCGAGATACCGTTCTCGCTCAAGGTGGAATTCCTCTACAAGAAAAAGTAGGACATGTCTACCTCAAGGAACGCATGCAACAAGACCCGGATATTATTTTTGGTGGAGAACATTCAAGTCATTACTATTTTCGGGATATGGGAAATGCTGACTCTGGCGTTCTCGCATTTTTACTCATTCTTGAATACCTCGAACAGTATGAAATGAGCGCTTCCGAAATGCGAATAAAATTTGGGAAATACCAGAGCATTGAGGAGACCAACTTTCGAGTTACCAGCGTGCCAGAAGTCCTCAAGCATCTCTCTGAAACCTTTACCGATGTAGGACAAGAATTTTTTGATGGTCTCACGCTTGATTTTGGCGAGGGAAGCTGGTGTAATATTCGTGGAAGTTCCAATGAACCACTCATTCGATTGAACGCGGAAGCACTCACACAAGAGGGACTCAATATCCTGGTACAAAAAGTAATTTCGGAAATCGAGAAGTTCCGAGTATAACTCTACTATTCATTACTTGCATTATATGTCTCAAGACTTAGAAGCACTTATCCGAGAAAATACCGAACTTCGTCGAAAGCTCGAAGTAAGTCGTGCTTGGATGGAACGTGAAGTACGTGAGAGTGCTCATCGCATTTCTCAAAAACGTGTCGGGAAAATGAGCATCCATGATCGAGATGACTTTCTCGGGCAAAACCAAGAAGAAATCATTACCAATCGCATTCGAGGATACTTTGGAGAACTCCTCCTTCTCAATGCACCAAAAAATACCGTGGAGCATCTGGTGGATTCCGAAATCAGCTATTTTTCTCTAGGAAAAAATGTTAATGGAGATGGAATTGGAGTTATTAGCTCTTATACCAAAATTATTGATAGCCTCATTGAGACGATTATTACCAACCAGTTTCGAAAATTTGTCAGCAAACAGGGAGCGATCATTCTCAGATCCAATGATCCACTCGAAAAAGCTTTGTATCTGGTAATTAGCAAAAAATATATCCTCTCTACGGGTCGACTCTATGGTCTCCTCAAAAATATCCGAAGTGGTGGAACCCTCCTTGAATTTGGTGGACTTTTTGCCAAATATTTGGAGAAATATCAAAGCCTTGGAGATTTTCTCCTCAGTGATGCCTTTTTCCATCTCTATGCCAAACTCATTGAAGATGAAGTCTTTGGTGGAAAACGACACAGTGGTAAAATCAGTCGAGAAGAAACCCTCAAAGTTCGTGAACTTTTGGTTGGAAATTTTACCGACAAAAATGCCATTCTCTATCAGTTTCTCGCTCAAAACTGCGCCATCTAAAAAAGTTCTTGAAGCTCTGCGAGTTCTTGTTCGGTAAAATATCCGAGCATATTCACAAATTGATCCTGTTGCTTGCTTGGCATATCAGATCCACGGATGCGATTTTCGAGAGGGACCTCAACAAGAACCCCGGGTACAGAGAACATGATAAATTCTATTTTTTGGATATATTGGAATGGTGGTTTCGAGCACGGATTTTTCTAACAAAACCCCGTTACTCATTAATGTAATTAAAACACATTCAAACATATATGTCAATTATTCTTGGAATAGATCCTGGTACCACAACGGTAGGCTACGGAGTCATAGAAGTAACCGGAAATACCCGAAAAATACTTGATTGTGGAGTTATTAAAACTACCCCAAAAATAGAGCTTTCTCAGAAAATTTTGGATATCAATACAGATCTTTTGGAGCTCATTCAAGCCTACAAACCTTCACTTTGTGGGATCGAAAAGCTCTTTTTTCACACCAATGTGACAACTGCTATTGATGTAGCTCAAAGTCGAGGAGCGATGCTCCTATGTCTTGGTCAAAAAGGAATTCAAATACGAGAATTTACTCCACTTCAAGTCAAAAAAGGAATTTGTGGAAATGGTCGAGCTCCGAAAACGCAGGTGCAAAATGCCCTGAGGCTCATTTTTTGACTCACGGATATACCGAAGCCAGATGATGCGGCGGATGCGCTCGCGATTGCGTATATTGCGAGTTTGGGGAATCTTGGGAATCTTGGAAGATACAACTCATAATGTATACCCAGCTATACGGAGTCAGAGGAAGAGAATATATGAGGTTCTATCTTCTAAGTAAGTATCTTCATGTATTGGAAAAGTAATCAGTAGAAAAAAGTATACCGTACTATCCAAAGCCCAGCCGGAAGTTTCTCGTCCTTGCCACAATCACTTGGTACTTCCCCGAAATATAAAAATAATTCCAAAATAAGGAATTAATAGTCAAAAGTAACTTCTTACGGAGGGTCAAAGCATCAAAGTGCTGTATGAGTCCAAGATACGAATTGAGCGTTGAAAGTATCTGCTTTTGCTTGACTCTATTCTGTAATATACGAGCATCTTCGGTAATCATACGGTTTATCGCGCCTATCGCTCGATAGAAGTTTGTTTTGATCCGTTTGCCCACATAAATCCGATAGGGTTTGATAAGTGCACCGAGAAATGAGACTCCCTTCGAGAAGTATTGGAGGTATATTTTTCTTGGATGGAGTGAGAGCTTCAAATGCTCTGAGAGGAATGAACGAATGGCAGAGATGGCTCATTTGAGATACTCACAGTCATGATGAATGAGAATAAAATCATCGACATAGCGTCCATAGTATCAGATTTTTAGGCTCTTTTTGATAAAAGTATCGAGTGTATGGAGGTAGAGATTAGCAAAGACCTGACTGGTAAGATTGCCTATCGGTAATCCAGTATCAAAATCAGAAAAAAAGAGACTTTTTGACTTTGGCAATCCGAGCCAGTCTTCCCCCTTCCCCTTGATGATACAGTTTGCTTTGGGGTTATTAAAAATGATTTTTTCGCACAGGTAGAGGAGGAGATCTTGGTCTTGCTCTATAACATCTTGACATATGATTTCGGAAACCGAACTAAAGAGAATATTTTTGTTGATATTCATAAAAAATCCCGCTATATCGAGTTTGAGGATATATGCGTCCTGCGTATAGTTATCGGTAGCTTGACGCATGAATTTTTCGACACGACGGATACCAAAAAGCGTTCCCTTGTCGACCCTGCAACTGTAGGAGTCGTAAATGAATTTTTTCTCCAAAATAGGATTCAATTGGTTGATGACGAGATGGTGAACGATTCTGTCTCGAAAATTTCCAGCAAAAATTTCTCGCTTGACGGGTCGTTCAACGATGAAAGCGATAGATTTTCCGATTTCGTACTTGCGTTCTTGGATTTCTTGCCAGAGGGCAATAAGATTAGTTTCGAGATTCATTTCAAAAGCGATAGCATTTGCGGTATTTCTCTTGTTTTTTCGACAGCTGTAATAGGCAGCAAAAAGATCCTGGAGTTCCATGTTGGAGAGCGATTATCATATAAAAAACAAAAGCACGGTGACTCATGCTTTTGCGTACTACTTCGAGTTCTTGAGACACCGTACCGAAAACCCATACGCCTTAGTATTGGTATTACGGTTCGACTGAGACGGGTTCCCTGTATTGAAGTTCTGATTCCAAGCCACGGTAGCAGACGACTCCAAGGAAGACCAGAGGTTCTCATTCGTGGTACGATTGTTGAAGGTACCTACCGCATCGTTATTGCGGTTACCTGCTAAAATAGCAACTGTATTTGTGATTATGATGAATGACATCGTAATCATCTGGTAGTACTCGTAAAAACGAGTGTGCTATTGAACTAGAATGGCACGCTCTCGTACCCATGAGGTACGAAATTCTCGCCAGCGAGTTATCTTGCAGATGATTTTTCCCAAGCAGTGAGTTGCTTGGAGATGGACTCAATACTTTCGGAGAGGGTAACGAAGTGTGTAAGTGGAATAGTTTTGAGGTCATGTGCCAGACGAAAAAGCAAACGGAGCGCTTCCATGCGTTCACGGGAAACGGTCAAAATATCTCATCGGTGATGACGAGAAACATTGGCCCGATAGATCAAGACGGCGAGTTCTAGGAGCTCTCGTTTGATAGTTTCGCCGAGCGTGTATTTGTATTCCCGAGAGAAACCCTTGATGACATGGAAGGTCGCGAGTGTTAGATCATAGGTGGTTTTGTAGACATTGAGCTCGGTCGCGAGTACCATAGTTGGGTGGGTAATAATGAAGTCAGCTATCCACTTGGGATATCAATGAAACCTGGTGAAATTGATGTGAAAATCGAGTACCCGAGGAAACTTTTTAAACACAGTGAAACATCAGTGATGGTCGTATGGACAGTTTCACGAAATGTGAGAGCTTCCCTACACCGGAAAGTGTCAAAGGGAGAAAGAGTACGAAGTGACGAAGGGTACCACTTTCTAGTTCTTGAGACACCGAACCGAAAACCCATACGCCTTAGGATAGGTAATACGGTACGACCGAGACGGGACCCCTGGATCGAAGTTCTGATGCCAAGCCACGGTAGCAGACGACTCCAAGGAAGACCAGAGGTCCTCATACGTGGTACGAAGGCTGAAGGTACCTACCGCATCGTCCTTGCGGTGACCTGCGTAAGATCTTGACCAGTTGGTGGTAGTTCCTTGCCAAGCGAGGTCATCATTTGGCCAGTAAGTACTACTCGATGAAGTAAAGTCAGCCTTGGTGGGAATCGCCCAGCCAGAAGGACATACTCCTTGGGTTCTTGAGCCTTGATTGTTGTTGGAGCTTCCGCCTGCCATGGCAGAAGACCATTGGTAGAGGTAGCCGAGGGAGGATACTGAGGCACAATCTGCGGTAGTCGTGGAATTGCTTCCGGGACAAGAGTAGAGTCCGGTATCGGTAGTGGACCAGGTGTTGTTTCCTTGGTAACCAGTTGCGGGAGGGAAAGCGAGGTTTTGGTTGAACCACCAAGTGTTCGCGATACGGATGAGGTTGTAGGTTTTGGTATGGATAGCTCATACTCCAGCGTGAGTATAAGTACGGTTGTCGGTACAGGTAGAGGTAGTACCGTTGGCTCCAACACTGTTGGTGACGGCAGTACAGTCACCTCCGCTGGCTTCGGTCCAAGTGGCGGTATTCCCTCCTCCATTTCCACTCGTACTCGTATTCACCTTTCCTCCGAGTTGATTTGTGACAATACTATTTCCAAGACTAGTAATAGCGGTAGCACCTGTAGTTGAGAGCAAGGTAGCAATGCTTGAGTTATTCGTGATATCTGAAGTAGTATAGGCGGATTTGAGACCCGTGATAAGAGTGTTGAGCTCGGTAGTAGTAGTTGGGGTTCCTCCAGTACTCGTATAGACTACGGTAGTTGGATTGAAAGAACTCGCATTCTTGAGGGATTTTCCGTTGAAGAGAAGGGTTCCAGAGAGTGTATTTCCCGTTCCTATTTCACGGACTCCGGTACCCGTGAGTGAGGTGATGATACTTGGGACCGCGAGAACATAGGTAAATTCTCCTACGATAGTTTTGGCGGTGAGTCATCCATAGTTTCCTTTGATATAGACAATTGAGGGAGCACCTGGGGCAGCTTTGGCTTCGGTGGTGAGCTCAGGAAGATTCCAGGCGGTTTGAGCGAGGTCACCTTCATAGTTCGCTTTGATTTGGTAGGCTTTACCGTAGGCGAGCGATGAGTAGGTGTATTCGGTACTGTCGAGGGGGTCTACTGGTTTTTTGTTCAATCATCCTCCGGCAATACTACTTCTGAATGCTTGGAGTACGGTGGTTCCTATGAATCATTGGGTCCAGATAGTTCCTCAGGAGTAGGTAACCGTAAGTGCTGGGGCATCAGGAGTTGGGTAGGATCCTATGGTGATGATGGCGAGATCAAGGGATTTACTCATGTTCGAGATATCTCCGAGACGGGCAGAATCACGAGCTTTGGAAGAGTAGCCTCCGATGGAGAGGAATCCTATGGTTCCGAGGATGGCGAGGATCGTAATGACTACGATAAGCTCGATGAGGGTGAAGCCAAAGATGGATTTTTTGGTGGTTGGTAGTGTTTGACTTTGTCCCGATAGTATTTGGCTTGATGGAACTCTTTGGAGAGAAATGATAGGTTTCATAGGAAATGAAAGAAATGAATATAGGAATTAGATTTGAGTTATGGTCTGGACGAAAATACAAAAAAATCCCAATTCACGGTGGGAAATACCTCGTGAATGGGAAGTTTTGGATTTTTGAGAATATTTAGCTGACGGCTGACGGCTGACGGCTGACGGCTGACGGCTGACGGCTGACGGCTGACGGCTGACGGCTGACGGCTGACGGCTGACGGCTGACGGCTGACGCTATAAGAATATTATTGGGATTTGGTGTCAAATTCATTTTTTGGGAAAAGTAGGAATTTGTAGTGAATTATAGTAGATGTTGGGTGGGGTGCAAGTTTTTGTCATTTCCTAGGCATGAAGTTTACCATCATATTCTTCAAGAAGTATTCTTTGAATCAAATATTGCAAAATTTAGATGTTTAAACCGCAGAATTCATATGAAATACTGCGGTTTAAAAAACGAAGTATTTTTACAAAGGCAAAGTAAATTCAGTTCTAACTGATAGAGATCAGAAAGTAATATTTTTTTATGAATTACGGACTAAAATTTCCATAACATCGATGTACGAGTAATAATTTACCCAAAATTAAATCTCATCTTCCGTAATTGCCAGATCATAATTCATTGACCCACAGATAGTTATAATGGTTATTTTTCCTATAAATCAACCTTCTCTCATTTTCAAAGCAATAGCATTGGGTGTAGCTCCAGTAGTAAAACTATCATCAAGAATAAGGATGTGTTCGAGTGTTTTAAGATTGACAGGTAGAGTTACTATCATACTTCCTAATGCATTATAAATTCGGCGTTTTTTATCTCGAATATTCTTCTGAGATTCAAGCACTCGTCCGGAAAGTGATACTTTTTCAACAATAATTTTGGAAATACTCAGATTGAGCTCCCTTTCTAGAACATCACGAAATTGCATTTTTCTCCCCTCAGTTGGTGGAGTAAAGATAACAGCATCGATCTTGTTTTTGTATACAAAAGTACGAATAGGTTGAATCCACAGACTTATAGCGTCTCGCAGTAATTCTATATTACTATTCTGCTTTCCATACCGAAGTGAAAGGGCCGTACGCGTACTCCCAAATCCATTTTGGAGTACCGAAACAGTGCAAATAAAAAATTTATTAAATCCTATATTCATATCTTCACCAAGATTTTCTCTCGCTGGAATGGTGACATCGAGTAATCCATTTTTACCTCTGAGATATTCAATACTTCCAATAATATCAATATATTCTACAGCTTTTTCTGGTATTATATTGGTGTAGTTATGTTTTTCGTCATAACACCAAAGGAGAAAAGCATCTAATCCATACGATATAATGCCATCTTTATCCATATACATCATAGATCGTCGAAAAGTTTCAATGATCTCTTCTGAGGGAATATTTTCTTCATATTTCTCAAAAAGAGCCTTCTGTATGAGAGCAAGTACTTCTTGTGTTGGTAACTCTCGAGAAACTGGGAAATATCGAGTTGCGCTTGCACGACCTATCGAATATACACGATTTTCTAGAATTAATTGTTTCAGATGTAAATATACAGAAACACGAGAGATATTTAGTGCTTGAGCAATCTGAGTAGTCTTTTGCCCTGCGGTTTTTTCTAGAAGTAAATATATATGTTCTTGGCTCTTGAGTGCTTTTTTCATAAAAAAATCGTTAAAATTTCACTAAAAATCGTTAAATTTTTTGAAAAGTATATTTGATAGTGATTGTGTTGCAAGAAAGAAATACAAGCATAAAAGTCTTGAGTAGTAGTATTCGAAGTATACTTGAAACTATTATGAAATATGTAATGAGTTTTAAGTATACTGATAACTTTTGAGTCATTTCTCTCTCAAATACCCCCCTCCAAAAAGCCCAGCCACTCTCACTTGAAGATTTCATCCTTTCTCATACAATACCCTCTCTTCTTTTTCTTACACACGAACTATGACTATTCTTTCATCTGAAATTCGAACCAAGTACCTTGAGTTTTTCAAGACCAAATCGCATGCGATTATTCCATCCGCACCACTCGTTCCGGAGAATGATCCGTCGGTGCTTTTTAATACGGCAGGAATGCAACCATTGGTTCCCTATCTCCTCGGTGAACCACACCCAATGGGAAAACGAATCGTTGACGTACAAAAGTGTGTACGAACGGGAGATATTGACGATGTAGGTGATAACCGACATCTTACTTTTTTCGAAATGCTCGGAAACTGGTCACTTGGGGACTATTTCAAAAAAGAATCTATCACTTGGTCGCATGAATTTCTCACTTCTCCTGAATGGCTCGGGATTGATCAAAATATGCTTACTGTAACGGTATTTGAAGGAAATAGTGATGCCCCTCGTGACGAAGAAAGTGCGGAGATATGGCGAAGTCTTGGTATGCCAAACGACCGAATTAGCTATTTGCCTGCGGTAGATAACTGGTGGGCAGCGGGACCAACTGGACCATGTGGACCAGATACGGAGATATTTTACTATGTGGGAAATGGGGTGCCTCATGGAAATTGTGCCACCAATCCTGATGATTGGATGGAAATCTGGAACAATGTCTTCATGCAGTTTGATCGACAAGCGGACGGAAGTCTACAACCTCTCCCCTCTCAGTGTGTAGATACTGGTATGGGGCTGGAGCGAGTGACCGCCACTCTCAATGGATTCAAGCATGTGTTTGATACCGATATTTTCGTACCGTATCTTGCCAAAATTCGTGAACTTGCTCGCGAAAAATATGATGATCGAGGAGCTCGCATCATTGCCGACCATATCCGAACGGCAGTGCATATGATATCCGATGGGGTGGTACCAAAGAATGTCGCTCAAGGATATATTTTACGACGACTTATTCGACGAGCGATTCGAGAGTTTGCTCGCATGGGAGTTACTGGAGTGGTACTCGGTGAACTCGCTAAAATGGTCATCGAAACGTTTGCTCCCGTATATCCGAGCGTGAGCACGCATCGAGAAAAAATCCTCGAAGAAATTCAAAGAGAAGAAGAGAAGTTTGGAAAAACGCTCGCTGATGGAACTCGAGAATTCGAAAAAATTGTTCGTGGCATGAAAGAAGCAGAGCTCAAAACAGGACAATCTATCACTCGTATTTCGGGACAGAAGGCTTTCACGCTCTTTGATACCTACGGATTTCCAGTAGAGATGACGGAAGAAATTGCCAAAGAACATGGACTTACCATCGACCGTGCCGGATTTGAAGAAAAATTCAAAGCCCACCAAGAGCTTTCTCGAACCGCATCCGCAGGAATGTTCAAAGGAGGACTCGCTGATCAATCTGACAAAACTACCGCGCTTCACTCTGCTTGTCATCTGATGCTCGCAGGACTCCGACAGGTACTGGGTACTCATGTAGCCCAAGCAGGTTCGAATATTACCGAGGAACGACTCCGATTCGATTTTACTCACCCTGAAAAAATGACTCCGGAGCAAATTACCGCAGTTGAAAATTTTGTGAATGAAGCGATTCAATCTTCTTTGACCGTCACCGTTGTCGAAGAATCAAAATCTGGTGCTCAAACTCGTGGAGTTTCTGGCTCATTTTGGGAAAAATACCCTGATACCGTCAAAGTTTACAAAATGGTTGGAGGAAATGGAAAGGTATACTCCGAAGAACTCTGTGGTGGTCCTCATGTTGAGAATTCCCTCAAAATGGGAACTTTCAAGATTTCCAAAGAAGAATCTTCGAGTTCTGGAGTCCGACGTATTAAGGCAGTATTGCAATAATTTTGCATATAAAAAATCTCCGATTCAATTCAATCGGAGATTTTTTTTGATTATTCTACTTTGAAACTGACTTCCCTCACTTCTTTGGATCGCTCTCGAGTACTTTTGGTTCCTGAAATAATACCAAAACTTACATAAGAAATGAAAGTTCCGATTTCATAGAGAATAGGGATTTGGAGAAATGGTTTTTGCTTGATAGTAGCAATACCGAGCATTATGGGAAGTAAGGCAAATAGTACCAAGGTATAGCTCAGAAAATCAAAATAGCCAAGAATAAAAACTCATATTACCAAGAACGAAAGCATAATTCCTTGATTGATCGCCAGGGCATATCGACTTTTTTGTGGAGAAAAGAATCGATATAACAAAAGAAGATTCAGAAGAGGAATATAAATGATATATGGAGAAAAAACCAAACTAGCATCCGTAAAATACTCAGATAATTGCTTTTCAGTATTCTCAATTTTGAGATTGATTTCCCGACACTTTTGCATGAATCCAATTTCATTTTTTCGACCAATAACTACGAGAAAAATATCTGCCAAATAAAGTGGAATTACTTTGGAATATACTTGAATTTCTCGAATACCTGGGAGTAGTTGAACCGAAGCAAGAAAATCTACACTTTTTTGGGAAGCCAAAAGTACTCCCGTCGTTACTATCAAAATAATAAGGAAAAACAGGGTGACCATAAGCAGGCTTTCTCCTCGAAGAAATATGAATTCTATAATAAACAAAAAGGTGCTATACCCAGAAATCTTAGCACCAATCTGTGTGAGTGTACTTGGATACCGTTCAGCTACGAAGACCCCGATAAGCGGAAAGAAAGAAATCATAGTTCGAATCAGATCTGCTTCTCCTTCAAGCTTGGCATAGTCAACACGACTCAAATCTTTTTCTGATAAGGTCAAATTCATACTTTGGTACTTTTTCCCTTGATGCGCCAAGTAGGCACCTCGAAATAGGAGAGCCAAAAGAAAGAAGAGCACTACCGAGAATACCACTCGTGAAAGTGGAATATCTATAATTGGAAGCCTGTATGATAAAAGATCTGCAAGAAGTTGTAGATACAAAATAGAAAATCCCAAGAGAATAGAGTGAATTCGAGTAGCTGCCCAAGCGTGTTCCCGAACAAACGGATGACTAAAGTTTGGATTTCTCTTGGCAAGCAAAAGCAAGGCTCAAAGAAAAAAGTAGCTAATGAGTGCGTTGGTGCGAACTTGTGAGGAAAGCTCTACGCTTTCGGTTGAATCTGAATAAGGCATGGATACATCATAACATATCTTTTTGTTACCAGCATAGAAGACTCCTTGATAAAAAGCAAAAATATGTTGTGGTGAATTTTTTATGTACTCAATTACAAGAAAACCGCTTTCATTTCTGAAAACGGTTTTTTAAAAACTTTTTGGTTGCGGAGGTACGAATCGAACGTACGACCTCAAGGTTATGAGCCTTGCGAGCTACCACTGCTCTACTCCGCGGTATAACTTCTCAAAGAAGTGAGCGAATTATATAGAAAATACTGGAATTGCAAACGAAAAAACTCATAACAAAAAATACCCCATGTGTTGGGATATCTGTGGTATACGATAATGGTGCCAATGAGTGGAGTCGAACCACCGACCGCAGGGGTATGAATCCTGTGCTCTACCGCTGAGCTACATTGGCAAGTGGGCGGAGGATATGCAAAACTGGGTGATAGTCAAGAAAAACAGCGAAAAAACGCCTAAGAAATACACCCTAAAACCTTGAATTCTATTTGACTTCCTCGTCCTTTACTCTACAATTCGCGCGTCACAAACAAGGACACATTTTTTAATAATTTTTTATGGCTATTGCGAGCGATCTGCGAAATGTCCGCAACTTTGGTATCTGTGCCCACATCGATGCTGGGAAGACTACCACCTCTGAACGAGTTCTTTTCTATTCTGGAAAATCTCACAAAATCGGAGAAGTTCATGATGGAGGTGCTACTATGGACTGGATGGAGCAAGAAAAGGAACGAGGAATTACTATCACTTCCGCAGCTACTACTACCAACTGGAAAGGAACCCAACTCAATCTTATCGACACTCCAGGTCACGTTGACTTCACCATTGAAGTAGAGCGCTCTATGCGTGTTCTTGATGGTGCAGTTGCAGTATTCGATGCTTCCCAAGGAGTAGAACCACAATCTGAAACCGTTTGGAAACAAGCTGATAAGTATGGAGTTCCACGAATTGCCTTTGCCAACAAAATGGATAAGACCGGTGCATCTTTTGAAATGACGCTTCAGTCAATCAAGGATCGTCTTACTGGACCAAGCAAGATACTTCCTATTCAACTCCCTATTGGTGAAGAAGGAGATTTCTCTGGAATTATTGACTGTGTCGCTCGAAAGGCTTACCAATTCGAAGGAAAAATGGGTGAAATTGTCAAAGAAATCGCTATTCCTGAAGCGTACCAAGCTAAGGTAGAAGCTATGCACTTAGCTATTATCGAAAAAGCAGCTGAACAAGATGATGATCTCATGAACATCTATTTCGATACTGGCACACTTACGGTTGAACAAATCAAAAAAGGTCTCCGAAAAGGTACTGTTTCTGATAGTCTTTACCTCCTTATGTGTGGTTCTGCCCTCATGAATAAGGGAGTTCAATTGATTCTTGATGCGGTTATCGACTACCTTCCTTCTCCTCTTGATATCAAGGAAGGAACGATTACTGGTATTGACGCGAACGATGAAGATAAATCACTTACCTTCAAACAAGATGCAAGTGAACCTCTCTCTGCTTTGGCATTCAAGATCATGACTGACCCATTCGTAGGTCGAATTACTTTCGTTCGAGTTTACTCAGGTGTATTGAAGTCAGGAAGTTACGTTATCAATCCTATTTCTGGACAAAAAGAACGTATCGGTCGACTTCTCCAAATGCACGCCAACCAACGACTTGAAATCTCTGAAATTCCTGCGGGAAATATTGGAGCCGTTATTGGTCTTAAGGATACAAAAACTGGAGATACGCTTTGTGATGACGTGAAACCAATCATTCTTGAACGAATGATATTCCCAGAGCCAGTTATCTCCGTTGCCGTAGAGCCAAAAACTAAAGCTGACCAAGAACGAATGGGAATGGCACTTTCTAAACTTGCCGAAGAAGATCCTTCTTTCCGAGTTACTTCCAATGCTGAAACTGGACAGACGATTATTCAAGGTATGGGAGAACTCCACCTCGAAATTATCGTAGATCGAATGAAGCGTGAATTTAAGGTAGATACCAATGTAGGAGCTCCTCAAGTTGCGTACCGAGAAACTATTACTCAAGGAGTAAAGGATCAAGAAGGAATCCACAAGAAACAATCTGGAGGTCGAGGACAATTTGGACACGTAGTTATGACTTTCGAGCCTATTACTCCAGAAGAGCGACGAGCAAATCCTGAGGAACTTGCTGATGAAAATATCTTCGTTAACAAGATTGTCGGAGGAGTTATTCCACGAGAATTTATTCCAGGGATTGAAAAGGGATTGAAGAAAGCGTACTCACGAGGACTTATTGCGGGTTACCCTATTGTTGACGTTAAGGCTACTCTTACTTTCGGTAGTTACCATGATGTTGACTCAAATGAACTTTCTTTCCAACTTGCGGGTATCAAGGCTTTCCGAAATGCTGCTAGCAAATCTAAACCAGTTCTTCTTGAACCAATCATGAAGGTGGAAGTAAATAGTCCTGAGGAATATATGGGAGACGTTCTCGGAAACCTCAACTCAAAACGAGGACAAATCACTGAGATGACTGAACGAGGACTTGCGAAGATTATTCGAGCATTCGTCCCACTTTCAGAAATGTTCGGTTACTCAACTGATCTCCGGTCTATGTCTCAAGGTCGAGCTACTTACGTTATGGAGTTTTCACACTATAGCCAAGTTCCAAGCAACATCACTGAAAAGATTCGAGCAGAACGAGGAGTGAAGTTTGAAGAAGATGATGAGTAGACCGAATCAGGTCAATAAAAAATCCCCCGTTCAGTTTTGAACGGGGGATTTTTTGTAATATGAATAAAATTTTAACTCTTCTACTTTGAGATATTTAGTAGTAAAACAGCAATGTACATGTATTACCCCCACTTGCCTTCAATTTCATACTCAATACAAATTAATCTTGAATCGTCTCAGCATTTTTAGGTTTCATCAGTGGAAACAAAACCACATCTCGAAGATTATTCTGTCCAGTTAATAGTGCAAGAATACGATCAACTCACATTCCCCAACCTGAGATAGGTGGCATTCCATACTCCATAGCATGGACAAATTCAGCATCACCCGTCATAGCCTCCTCATCTCCATCAGCCAGCGCTGCTTCTCCAGCTCGGAAGCGCTCTGCTTGATCAATAGGATCAACTAATTCAGAATAAGAATTCACCAGTTCCCAACCATTAACCACCAGTTGAAAGGCATCAGCTTGATCTGGATATTTGGTATTACGCCTGGCAAAGGGTTTCAAAACAATGGGATAATTGAAAAGAAAAGTTGGATTAATAAGCTTTGGACGAGAAATTTTCTTATACAGATAGTCAATGAGCGTAGTGAGTCCCATTTGATCCATTCCTTCAATTTCAATCCCCTGTTTTCGAATGTCATTTCGAAGTTCCGTCACATCGTCATATTTTGATACATCAATCCCCGTATCAGTTTTGACCATTTCTATATAGTCAACCTTAGCCCATGGTGTAGTAAAATCTACATCTACTAGCTCTTCTGATTTGTTGAGAATTTGTCGTTTTCTCTCCAATTTGAGTGTATCAAAGAGGTAATCAAACATTTTTTCTGTGAAGGCAATATTATCTCGATAGGTCCAATAATTGGCATTATGTTCCAAATGCAGATGTTCTGGTAAATGTGATGGATCTTGACCTTCGTTTCGAAAGGCTTTCCCAAGTTCAAATATCTTATCCATTCATGCTAAATTCATCAGTTTCAAAGGAATCTCATGAGAAATACGGAGAAAGACATCCGTATCCATGGCATTTTGATGAGTTACATAGGGTCGAGCCGCTGCTCCAGTTGCTGCATTGGTAAGTACTTGACCTTCAATTTCGGTAAATCCTTCTTTCCAGTAAAATTCTCGAATAGTTCGAATAAAATCGGATCGAAATCGAAAACGATTCATAGTAGATTCGTCGGTAATGAGATCCAGGTGTCGTTCCCGATACTTGATTTCTGAATCAGCCAGTCCGTGGAATTTTTCCGGTAGCGGACGAAGGGCTTTTCCCAGGAATTGAAACTCAGAGACGAACACGGTGAGCTCCCCCTTATGAGTCCGAAATAACTCCCCACGTATTCCAATAAAGTCACCCAGATCAAGAAGTTTTTCCGAAAATTTAAAAGCAGTTACTGCAGATTCATCGGTACCAATTTGCTCTATAGTCACCCCATCAACATTGATTTTACAGTTTTCTCGAGAAAACATAATCTGGATTCGCCCAGAATCATCCTGTAGATGAGCAAAGGCTATTTTTCCGAAACTACGATACAATACGATGCGTCCAGCGGTCTGAACATCTACTTTTGGAGATGGAATTATCTCTTCTATGGGTCTAAAATCAGTCGTCTCGCGAGACAAAATAGAGCCTATGGTATGTTGCTTGGAATATGTTTCTGGATACACAGCAATTCAAAGGTTTCGAATTTTTTCGAGCTTGAGCTTACGAACGGAGATTTCATCATTCCCTGACATAGAGAGGTATAGTAACAAAATGAGGCTGTAATCCTATGAAAAATACCGAAAAAGTCAACGATGACGACGGGAGTATCCACTATCAAAAAATACCCAGAAAAAAGAAAGTTGATTGACAAATAAAATCTATTAGAATTACCATGATGAAAAAGTTCAGTGATTCGCCTCTACTCATTAAAGCGTATCGTGATATATTACGTATCCTACGCCCAGTAAAGCACTACTCCTATCACAACATCGGTCATACCCTCGATGTTTTTTGAAGGGCTCGTGAACTCGCTAGATTGGAGAAAATCAATGACGAAGAGACGGTAGATCTGCTAATTGCCGCACTATTTCATGATGTTGGTTTTATTAGGGCTTACAATGGGAATGAGATTTTTAGTGCAGAAATAGCAAGAGCCTGGCTAGAAAAAGAGAGTCATCCTGAGGCGCGAATTATTCGAATTGAAGAACTCATATTCGCCACCGTACCATTTAGTACTCCCAAAAATCTCCTTGAAAAAATTATTCAAGATGCTGATTTGGATAATTTTTGACGTGATGATTGTTTTGCAAAAATGTGGCTTGTAGAAGAGGAGCTTCGTACTATTGCTGGCCTTGATACGGCAACTATTTATGGAATTTTTTGGAAAATTTTTCACGATATACGATTCCAATCCCCTGTAGGTATACGACAGCGTCAGGCGAAACGCTTTCGAAATGTTATTCGCTTTGAGCGACTCTACAATCAGCTCATGAGACCTCAATGGAAAGAAGATACAGTGTTTAAAAAAGATTAATTCACATTTTATTCACCTCTAAGATTTTACTCTCAGGCAATCCCCCATACTATAAGGCGCAATATTTTCAAATTGCTGTGATATGAAAAAAATGCTCCTTGCTGGATTGGTAATTATATTCTGAATGAGTATCTCAACAACCGTATTTTGAGCGAATTTTGGATATCCATTTGGGCAAATATCAAAACCAAGTTGCCGAAAGGAAGCCTGGTCCACCCTCGATGATACTTGTAAAATGCCACTCCCAAGGATTGTCAACGCTGACTATGAAAAGTATAAAAGTGATAATCAATTTCGTCGAATCTATACGGTACTCTGGTGAGCTACCTATGACTATGGTTGGGATATTGGACTCGGAAGTCACCTTGGAGTAGATATTGCCACCTCTGCAGGTACACCAGTACTTTCTATAGCTGATGGCGAAGTGGTTGATTCAAACTTTTCAAGCGGTTGGGGAAACTATATTACTATCAAACACACCCTCGCTGACAATACAAATATCTACTCAAATTATGGACATCTTTCTCGTCGAATACCCAATAAAGGTGATATAGTAAAACTAGGTCAAATCATTGGAGAGGTAGGAAATACAGGAAATTCATATGGAAACCATCTCCATTTTCAGATTGATATCACAAATCAATTACATCCATATTACTACGTGTACTGTGCCAAAGGTAAGAATCCTATGACTTTAGTAAATCAAGGAGAATGTCGGAGCTATCTTACCAATAATACGATTGATCCCATTATGTTTTTGGAAACTGGGGTTATAAATGCTATTCCACCCACAGCCAATGTTATCGAAACTATAAAAAATAAGCCAGTTATTGTTATTGAGAAAAATACCATCAAATCACGCGAAGAAATCCTCAATGAAGAAGCGGAAGAATATCTCAAAAGTTACACAGTTGGTGTAAATATGCCACTTCGTGGAGTAGTCGTTCCTGTTGGCACTCCTTACGAGTTTACCGTTGAAGTTCGTGATTTTAACAAAAATTTTAGTTCAAAAAATATTCCAGGAGCTGGTGTACAAATAACGGTAGACAGCTCAAAAGCAGAAGTATTTCCAAGTAATTTTACCCAATTAAGCAGTGGAACTCGCAGTATACGTATTACTCCAAAAACTTCTGGAGCCATAGATTTAGTGTTTTCTCTTGGAAAAAAAGAAATTGCTCGGAAAAAAATATATGGAATCGCAAAGGGGGCAAAAATTGTTACAAGCAATACGGAAACTCTAACTATAAAAAAGGGGTACGTTGGACAAGAATATGATATGTATGTATCCCCCCTTGCTCCAGCAGGCTTCTATGTTGGAACCAACTCATATGCCGAAAAATATCGAATAGAAGTCATCAAGGGTAAGGCAAAATTTTGTCTACAAGTGCCAGCTCAAGGAAGTTCTTGTAATTCTAGCATGGTGGTGGAAATGATTGAATTCTCAAAAAAAGATACTCCAAACGGATTTTACACAACTCGTGTTATTCCATTTTCCTCAGGAATGATAGAATTACGAGTTACTCAAGTAGGAAAAACAGCTTGAGTCAGCTCAAAAATATCAGCAGAAATACCTATTGGATTGGATCGTAGACATATATATTATGATGCTATTATAGCTGGACTATCCAAAAATTGGTGGAAAACTCGAAATGGATATGTAGGACAAGACCAAGAACTTACTACCGAAATGATGCGAGAAATGATTACTCGAGCTCTGGATTATCAAGTACTCAAAGCAGGGAATAATCGAACAAAAAAACAATCAGCCATCAATAATCGAGAACTCTTTTTGAGAAGCTCAAAATCATGGGAAAACAAAAAATGGTGACGCGCTGAGTTTGCTGGATTATTCCTGAAGGCTATGAGAGTAAATACCGTTAAACGAGACCCTATATGGAACGGTGAAGGTGGAATCTATCAAGACAGTCTAGCTACACTCCGTACTAAGTACGGTTTTCAATGGAAAGATCAATTCGGAGAACGATACTTTCAGTCAAGTAAAGTTATTACCGTTTCGGAAGCACTCTATCTTATCTGAGAAGTCATAAAATAATCCTTGCTTACTTCCGCTTCTTTCGACGAAGATTAATAAGCGTGTCTCGAATTTCGGCAGCGAGTTCAAAATCAAGATTACTCGCTGCTACATCCATTTCTAGTTCATACCGCCGAATAGCAGCATCCAGTTTTTCTGTAGGAAGGGTTTCCAGTTCGGTATCCACTCGCTTTCCTTTAAGTCCAATTTCTTTGATACTCGAAATAATAGTTTGTGGGGTAATTCCGTGATCTACATTGTATTGATGTTGAATTTCACGACGGTTTTTCGTGATAGTAATCGCCTCTTCCATAGCAGAAGATAATCGCTTTTTGTGAGAATACATGATAACTTTTCCATTCACATTTCGTGCCGCACGTCCAACAATCTGAAGCAAAGCACTGGTAGATCGAAGAAATCCTATTTTCTCCGCATCAAGAATCCCAATAAATGAAACTTCGGGAAGATCGAGACCTTCTCGCAAGAGATTGACTCCAACAATCACATCGATTTTACCAAGTCTGAGATCTCGAAGAATTTCGAGACGTTCAATCGTTTCAATTTCAGAATGGAGGTACTTTACTTTAATTCCATTACCAGCAAGGTATTCCGCAAGTTCTTCGCTTGATTTCTTTGTAAGCGTGGTCACGAGAGCTCGTTCGTTTCGTGCGCATGCTTGGACAATTTCAAGCATTAAGGAATCCACCATGAATTCCATATCTTCGATGATGATAATCGGATCCAAAAGTCCAGTTGGTCGAATAATTTGTTGTACTACTTCTTGCTGTACGAGGGCTTCATATTTGGATGGAGTAGCCGAAACAAAAATGGTTTGCCCGAGTTTTTTTTCAAACTCATCAAATTTGAGTGGACGATTTTCCATGGCAGATGGGAGTCGAAATCCATAAGAAACCAGATTTTCCTTTCGAGCTCGGTCACCCGCATACATTCCTCCAATTTGTGGAATGGAGATATGAGACTCATCAATAAAGGCGAGATAATCCTTCGGGAAGAAGTTCATAAGGGTTGATGGTGTAGTGCCCGGCTTTCTTCCAGAAAGATACATAGAATAATTTTCTACTCCATTGACATATCCGACCTCTTGAAGCATCTCTAGATCATATTCTGTCTTCATCTTAATACGTTCTGCTTCAAGTAATTTTCCTTGAGATATAAAAAATGCTACCCGTTCATCTAATTCTGCCTTGATAGCTGGAAGGACACTCTCAATAACATCAGGAGAGGTAATAAAATGCTTAGCCGGGAAGATAGTGGCGGTAGATACTGTTTCAATACGCTCATTGGTCAATGATTCCTTCCAGTACATATTTTCTAGCTCATCACCAAAAAAATCCATCACCAAAATATGTTCACTCGAACTGGGGAATACCTCAAGTACATCTCCGATAATACGAAACATTCCTGATTTAAAATCTGCCGAAGCTCGCTTGAATTGGAGTGACACGAGTTTTCCGATGATAGATTCAATAGTGTACTGCTTCCCAACTTCAAAACCAAGAGTCTGACCATGATACTCATCCACTTCTCCAATACCATAAATACAGGATACTGAAGCTACAATGATTACGTCTCGTCGAGTCAGAAGGCTTTCCGTTGCAGCATGTCGGAGTCTATCAATTTCTTCATTAATCGTTGCCTCCTTTTCGATATAGGTTCCAGTTTTAACTACAAAGGCCTCAGGTTGATAATAATCATAGTAACTCACAAAATAATGTACCGCATTATTGGGGAAAAATTCTTTAAACTCCTGAGCGAGTTGAGCCGCCAAAGTTTTGTTATGTGCGAGAACCAAAGTAGGACGTTGAAGCTCTTGAATAACATTAGCCATAGTAAAAGTCTTCCCTGATCCCGTTACCCCAAGGAGCGTCTGGAATTTGTTTCACTTTTCTAGGGAAGCTAGAAGTCCAGCGATCGCATCTGGTTGATCACCCGTTGGCTTGTATTTGGAATGAAGTTCAAAGGGTTGCATAGGGAAAAGTTATCGACAAAGTCTATCAAATATTCGGTACCAATCAGGGAGATTGATGGTTTCGGCACGAGCATCAGCACGAATGCCAAACTCTAGTAACATGGCTTCTAGGTCTTCTTTTGCTCCAACTCCCCCATTTGCCAGATTGGACACTACTTTTTTTCTTGGTTGGGAAAATGCTTGAGAGATAAGTTTGAGAAAAGATTTTGTTTTTTCTGGACTGGTTTGCTCTGATTTGGTTCTAAAATACACGACGGCTGAATCCACTTTTGGTGCGGGAACAAAATTGGAAGCCGCTACTTCAAATCGTTTTTCGAGTATATCACATCCATGCTCCAAAGCGAGCGAAAGATATGAGTTTTGGTAGCCTTTTTGTTTGGTAATTTTATCAGCTACCTCCTTTTGCATGAGGATGAGCATTTCCGTAGGCACCAGTGCCACTTCGTAAAGAAATCGAAAGAGGATAGGAGAAGTAATATAATAAGGAATATTCGCAATAAGTAGACTCGATTCCTTGGGGTCGAACTGCAGTACATCTTGCTCAATAATGTTGAGCGTACCTGCAAAATCAAACTCATGCTTAGACTCTCGATCTTGTAGTATTGCTACCATTCGTGGATCATATTCAACCAGTGTCAGAGATGCAGGATTAGCCGAGATGAGCCTTTCGGTGAGGGCTCCGTATCCAGGTCCCACTTCTATTACATGTCGACTCTCTATATCAATAAACTCTGAAATATTTCCCAAAATGACATCGTTCACCAAAAAATTCTGCCCTAAGGATTTCTTGGGCTCAATAGCATAGCGTTTGAGAAGTTCTGCGTGGTGATGTCCTATCATTATCCGTTTTGGGTTTTTGTCTTAATATTCCACTTGCTCTTAATACGGGATAGTTCCCCAATATATATCGTCCACTGCATCATAAAGTTCTGATAACTATCATTCAAATTATCTACAAATTTTTCTTTATCATCAATAAAAGTCTGACTTGTATTTTTCATTCAAATAAGATAGCCAATCTTTCGATACGCTGCTATTTTTACATCTACCAAAGCACTACAGCTATTTGGTCCATAGAGAAATTCCGGGGTTTGACCACTTATATCAGATCCAGAATATGATTTGACTACAGCACCTACTGGATTGTCATCAGATTCCAGATTATGACAAATATCACGGTATTTCGTCGTAAAGCTATTTTCTGCACCAGGAGCTGTTTCATCAAACCAGGTTACGAGTTGATCATTTACATCAGTACTTTTTCTTGTTTCGGTACCCTGGTAATCTTGGAGTGCTTTTTTGAGATCTTTATCAATTTTTTGAAATGCCAAATCAAGCACTACCTGATATGCAACATCATGTTCAGATTCAACCAATCATTCTGGACATACATAATCAGTAATCGATTTGGCACCAGCACCATCGGGCATTCTTGCCTTCACACAGGCATCAATTTTTTGTTTATATTCCCCTGAACCATCAGATGCTATGATAAATGCAAAGAAACCGCCTATCAATAAAATAAAAATAGAACTACCCAACATAAAAAAAACCTTCATCCAAGAACGAAAAGTAGTTTTGGAAGGCTTTACCATAGATATCATGCTTTTTTTTATCGATTTCATCGAAAAAACGAAAGGAATTTGCTATATAGAGTAGCAGGTTTTTCTGGTTTTTCAACTGGTACTCCTAAAACCAGCATTTTGATAATTGAAGCAAATGAGTGTTTTTCTAGAGATATATCTTTTGGATGAAGTAATTCTTCTTTGACACGGTGCTCTTCGGTTTTTTTGATACCATAAATAGACGCCACTATACCGCCAAGTATAAAACCAGTAATGACTGCGTCCATTTTTTTGATACCCCGTTTTGGAAGGGATTTTCTAAAATTACCTCCGAACATTATGACTCCAATTTATTAATTTTGATCGTTTTGGAAGGAAAATTGAGTTTTGGCACTGCTACGGAAAGCAAATTATCTTCCATAGTGGCACTCACCTTGTTGAAAGATAGATTTTCTGGAAGAATAATACTTCGAGAAAATGGTCCATAGAAACACTCATTCACCAAAATTCGCTGCGCATTTCCATATACGGGTGGTCGAATTCTCTCACCAGAAATAGTAAGAATATTACGAGTAACTGAGATATCAATATCAGAAATATCTATACCAGCCAGAGGGGCTACGATAACGATAGCATCTTCCGTATCGAGGATATCCAAAGCTACCTGCCCTACATCGAGAGTTGGTTCTTCGCCTTCTGTGTGTTCGATGTGAATATTCCCATCGCTGTGAGCGGCATCCTCTGTGTGCTCACCCAGTCCGAAAAATTTTAGCATAGTTGCATGAGATACTATTGAATACTCCCATTTTTGCAAAAGAAAGGAATTTATAGTAGCCTATAAGAAACCAATATTTATGAGTCTTGCGACCAGCATTAAACAATACTTTTCCGAGGTAACCCTCCTCCCTACTTGGTGGCCAAAAAAGCAAAAATCAACATGAGGAACTTTTGATGTACCCTTTCAAGCACCCAAGCTCGAGAGTCGAGAAAATCGTAAAATCGTCCTTTCCAGAAAAGAAAAAATCTTCTTCCTCGATATGGTTGGTTCTCTCGTGGAGGCGGGAATTCCCCTCGTAAAGTCACTCCAGCTCCTCTATTTTCAATCCAAAGAACCTTCCGTGAAGCAGGCTTGTCTGTATGTGAAAACTCAGATTGAACGCGGAAAAAATCTCGGAATGACCAGTCGAGAGCTTCCTCGTGTTTTTGGAAATTTTGACTGCGCTATGTTTGATATGGGAGAAGCCACTGGAAAAATGGGCTATGTATTCGGAAAACTCACGGAAAAAGAAGAAAAAATGCTAGAAATCGAGAGAAAAGTCATGGGAGCCCTCATTTATCCATTTGCCGTCATTGGAGTCGCGCTCCTCATGATGACCGGACTCCTCATCTTTGTCATTCCACGAATTGAAAAAATCTATATCGACGCGCACGCTACTCTTCCTGGACTGACTCAAGGAGTTATTGCTTTCTCTCATTTTCTTCAGTCCTATGGAATTATTACCGTAGTTGCACTCATATTTGCGGGGATTGGCTTTAAAATCCTTTTGCGACGACCGAATGTGCTCGTAGTTGTGGATCAATTC
>JAQTZK010000108.1 GCA_028687815.1 Candidatus Altimarinota bacterium
TTTGATGTTCCATTTTTGGATACTATTTATATAGATGAACCCATACAACGACATTCTCTTATTCAAACCATTTCTCGTGTAAATAGAGTGTATGAGTGAAAGGATATGGGGCTCGTGGTCGATTATATAGGTATCAAAAGCAATATGAATGTTGCTCTCAAAAAATATGGAGCTGTCGATGATAATTCTTTTACTGATATTGAAAAGACTATTACTCTCGTGAAAGATCAACTTGATCTTCTTGGCAAACTCTTTCATCACTTTGATTCCAAAGAATATTTCAACGGAAGCTCACTTCAAAAACTTGATTGCCTCAATAAAGCAGCTGAATATGTGCAGTTGACCGAAGAGATGGAGAAAAGATTCATGACCATCACCAAGAAACTTCGTTCGGCCTATGGCCTTTGTTGTTCTTCAGAAGTAATTACTGATTGAGAAAAAGATTTCATCTACTTTTATTTTGCAGTACGATCCATCATTCATAAGCTTACCAAGTGAGATGCCCCTGATACAGCTCAGATGAATGAGAGGGTGCAAGAAATGATACATGAGGCAATTATCAGTGAGTGAGTTGAAGAAATTTTTAAACTCGGAAAAGAAGAAGAAAAAACAAGCGATATATTCAGCGATGAATACCTTGCGATGATTGATAAAATTAAGCTCCCAAATACAAAAATTAAGCTCCTACAACAACTTTTATCAAAAGCTATTGGAGAGTATAAAAAGGTAAATAAGATACAATGAGTGGACTTTTCCAAAAAATTCAAAGCACTTGTTGATAAATATAATGAGCGAAAAGAGGCGGAAGCACTTGCTCATGATGTTTTGGATGATGTGGCCACACAGTTTGCTGATCTTTTCAAAGAACTTCAGAGTGACAGAAACTCTTTTGTAGATATGGGCATAGACTTTGAAGAAAAAGCATTTTACGACATCCTCAAGGCAATAGCACTCAAATATCAATTTGAATACCCAGATGATAATCTTATCAAACTCTCAAAAGAGGTAAAAAAGATTGTTGATGATAAAACACGATATACTGGCTGGTCTGCACGTGATGATATCAAGGCGGAACTCAAGGTTGATCTCATTCTTATACTAGCAGAAAATGGTTATCCACCAGTTACAAAAGATGAGGTATTTAAAGAGATTTTTGAACAGGCGGAAAATTTTAAGAAGTACGCGAATGAGTAGAAAAATGTCTCTTTCAAGAAGAAGTAAATGAAACCGTTTCAAAATGTAACGGTTCAAAATTCATGCATCAGATAAGATAATGCGCCTGACGGATTATGCGGATACTATCCTTGTAACACGAGTTTGTTTACTTTCACTTGCCCAAAGTAAACAAACCTATGCACTTTGTTTACTTTAGTAGTGGTAGCATAAACAAAACATGCAAAACAATAGTATTAATTCTCTAAAAGAGTAGACCAGTAGTTATTTTGCATTAATTTCCCAACCATTTTCACGATTTTAAATTTCATAACCGTGAAAATAGTATATAATTCCAGCACTATTCACGATTATTCATACTATGGCAAAAACTCTCAGTATTCTCGGGAAAATCCACCTCCTACGAGAGCGGTATTACCAAGCATTTAGTAAAAAGGAAAATCTCATCACACTTATAAATGAATCAGAAGTGGCGGAACAGGTCTATAACTCGAATGCCATCGAAAATAGCACCCTTTCACTCGAAGAGACGGAAAAAATCCTCCTCCAGATCGAACTCGATCGATACATCAACGAGCGAGAACTATTTGAGGCGAAAAATCTTGCACGGGTAGTGTCTTATATCGACAAGAAAGCAAAAGAACAGGAATTACATCTAGAAGTGATGACGTTTCTTCATAAAATGCTTCTCTCTAATATTCGAGACGATATCGCTGGGAGATTTCGCAAAGATAACGAATATGTACGTGTGGGAAATCACATCGCCCCCGCACCACATGAACTACTATCAAGGCTAGAAAAGATGCTTGCAGAGTATCAGTCCACGAATCATAAGCCTATTGTGGAAAGGATTGCAAAACTCCACCTCACTTTTGAGTATATACATCCATTTGTCGATGGAAATGGTCGTATCGGACGTGTCCTCAATAATTATCTCCTCATCCGTGAATGATATGTTCCGATTAATATTAAGTTTATCGATCGGAAGTTGTACTATGATGCCTTTAAAGAATTCGATCAGAAAGGTAAAACGGATATTATGGAGGGTATTGTAGCAAGAAGTCTGACGAATAGCTATCACAAGCGACTTGCATACTTGGAAGGAAAGGAAATTGTACCACTCAGGGAATTCGCTCGTAAACAGGGTATTTCACATTCAAATTTGATAAATAAAGCAAACCGACAAACCATTGAAGCTTTTCTAGATAAAGGAGTGTGGAAAATAGGTATGTAGCAGATTCTTGTAATATTGAATATAGAGTATCAAACTCGCAGAGTGATTTGATGGAAAATTACAAACCCATTTCACAGAGTGAGGAGAGTTAAAATACTATATTTATTTAATACCTAATATTATCGATAGGAGAGGATAAAAATGATACAGTTAGTCTACATTTTTTTGGAAATCTCAACCCTTACAAAAATAGTAGACCTACAGTAGTAAAATTCTTGATTCGTATTATACTCCGCCAGTATTTTTTCTACCTCAATCTATGGTTTCTCAAGAATTCAGTGACAACAAAAAAACAGCGGCAATATATTCCATTTTGGCAAGTGCGGGAATGTCTCTAGGGAAGTTATGAGTAGGAATTTCTACAGGAAGCCTTGGAATTATTTCAGAAGCTATACATTCATTTATTGATTTTTTAGCGACTTTGATTACGTATTTTGCGGTTCGGGTTTCGGATATTCCCGCAGACGACGATCATCATTATGGGCATCAAAAAATTGAGAGCTTGGCCGCACTCGCGGAAACGGTGTTATTGTTTGCGACAAGTGGCTGGATCATCTATGAAGCAGCG
>JAQTZK010000028.1 GCA_028687815.1 Candidatus Altimarinota bacterium
TCAGACTTGGTAATCAAAGCAGAGCGATATCCTTCTGCCTCAAGAATTTGCGCTCGTTTCTCTCGTTCTGCCTTCATTTGTTTACTCATAGACTCATGGATATCATGAGGAGGATCGAGTCGTTTGATTTCTACACGCATAACTTTAACTCCCCACTTCTCTGTTTCTCTATCAAGAGACTCAAGAAGTTTCCCATTAATCAAATCTCGATTAGATAGAGTTTCATCAAGCGCCATAGTACCAAGTACGGAACGTAGATTTGTTTGAGCCAAAGCTACTACCCCCATAAATACATTAGTAATAGCAAATTGTGACTTGTACGCGTCAATAATTTGAACATACACAATACCGTCAACCGTAACTCCAACATTGTCATGAGTAAAAATTTGTTGTTCCGGAACATTGATTACCTGTTCACGAAGATCTACTCGGAAAATAGATTGAACCCCCGGAATCAGAAATACTATTCCTGGTCCTACGGTACTTGAGTACCGTCCTAATGTCATAACGAGTGCTGTTTCTCCTTGTTTAATAATTTTTACAAAAAATGGAATCGAAAGTCCGATTGCAATTATCAGGTATATAATCCAGTCCATAAAATATGTATTAAGAATATTACACCTATAGTAGAAGGTATATGAGAAATTGCAATGAAATTTTCTATCTTACCATATCAAGTAATGTTATAGATTTTGATATGGTAAGTATAATTTCGATATAAATGAATTACATTTGAAAATTAGACCTATTTCATTATATTTGTCGAGCAATGATGAGTGAGCAATTAACATCAATGTGACTGAAATAAAAGTTGATAGAAATTACGACCAAATTTGTCGTAATGGAAATCGTGGATTAAACATTTCTGAAAGGAGATTCCCTATGGACCAGACATGGAACATTTCGAGTCTTCTGGGATTCGGATTTACCATTTGGTATGCTACTGGCATTGATGACGCTATTATTTTTGGTAGCATTATGGCTGGAGCAAAATCAAGGAAAGAAAAGTGGGCAGCCACCTTTGGATTCTTGGCAATGTACGTCGTAATGCTCGGTATTGTAATAAGCATTGGCTCATCACTCACGGTATTACTTGATAATCAAATAGCTGGAATTCCGTTGAAAAGCATGATTTTCATCATAGCTTCCGCATTCGTTTTCAAACTTGGATTGGACGCATGGAGGCATGTTGATGAAAATGATAGTCATGTAAATGAAAATACTGACTATGGTTGGTTCGATCGAGGAATGGCATTAGTCGGGGGTGGATTTTTTCCCCGAATAGCACAAGACTCCTTCAAAGGCTTCGGATTGAATTGTACTGATGACATTGCAGTGAATTCTGCCAATATTATTGGGAAGATGAATGATGAAATCTTTTGGTATCTCTTGGGAAATTTTTTAGGAGTACTCAGCATGATTATTATGGTTTGGGTGTTATATCGGATGCTTCGGCACTTTGCTGATGGCTATGGTATGATATTCAACCGCGTTCGTGCTATCGCCATTTGGTTTGCTGCTTTGTTGATTTTGAACTCAGCAATAGCATAAAAACCAACACAACAAAAAGCCGTCCCAAGGGACGGCTTTTAATATTTCAAAAAATTTTGATATCAAAAAAGGTTTTCCTGAATATACTCCATCTCAATTTCAAAAATATGAATTCAATTTGCAATATCACCACCATTTGAGGTGGTACTGGAAGCACTAATGTACTTCTTTGACTCAAACATTTGCAACAAGCAAATCTCGCAGCCATAGTTACTTCGTCTGATAGTGGTGGAAGCACTGGAGAACTCCGGGATGAATTTGGTATTCTCCCTCCGGGTGATGCCAGACGTGCCATTGCTGCCCTTGCCAAAGATACAGAACGAGTACGAAAAATGTTCGAACACCGCTTTGATAAAAGTCGAATGAAGGGGCACACTATCGGCAATCTTCTACTTACTGGACTTGCAGAAATGACTGGAAGTTTTGAAGAAGCAGTCGATGTATTGTCGGAAATGTTTGATGTGCGTGGGAAGGTAATCCCCGTAACCTTGGATGATACCCAACTTTGTGTCGAACTGATTGATGGACAAAAAATCATCGGAGAAACCAACATAGATGTACCAAAACATGATGGTAACCTACGTATCAAAAAAGCATATCTCACAGGTGGTTGAGTACTCAATCCTCGAGCAAAAGAAGCTATTTTACATTCGGATTTTGTGGTAATTGGGCCCGGAGATCTCTACACGAGTATTGTCCCTAATCTCCTTACTGTAGGCATGCAAGAAGCTCTTCAGCAAACCAAAGCTAAGATTATCTATGTCTGCAATATCATGACCAAACATGGTGAGACAAATGGATTTGAGGTTCAAGATTTTGTGGATGTAGTAGAACAATATATTGGCAAAGATATTCTCGATTTTGTATTAGTTCATACTTGAGGTATTCCAGACAATCTAGCAGAAAAGTATTTTCAAACAGAAAACAAATTTCCAGTTATTTTAAGTGATTTACATCGAAAAAATCCCCAAGGTTATACTATTATCGAGCGAGATTTAGCAAGTGAACATGACTATGTTCGTCATGATCCAAAAAAACTCGGAAGAGTTATGCAGGACTTTTTGGAAGGATGGATAAAGTAATAATACAGTTACAGGTATTTTAAAAATAGAAGTAAATATTCATTACCTCTATGCTTCGACCAAATAAGCATATATATAGAAAAAAAATGCGGGATATTTTCTATAAAATACGAACCCATCGATGGCATAATCAGATTATGGCTATTCCATTTGTTATTCGCGTGATTTTTGCGAGTATTCTTTTTCTTTTAGGCACCATTGCTCTCATTACTCCGATTCCAGCATGATGGGCTATGTTGCTTATATCAGGAGTACTAGTTTTTGGTATTTGAACTATACACAGGCATTCAGTACGATTGTTTTTTAGACTAAGACTCCATCGAGTTATTCGGCGAATACAGCATATTTGGAAACGATAATATACAAACGATTCACCCATATAATATCTTCTCACCCTTAGCTGAGATCTGAAAGAATTCGCAATTAATTCACAAATAGAGTATTTTGTATAGAATATCTAGTATATGTCCACCAAAAATATACCCTCAACCTCTCTAGAAAACAAAGAGTCTGGGTCGATACCAGTTACAGAAAAGAAAAATATTCTCAAAAATAGTTTTGTAGAAAAAGAGCTTTTGAATGCTTCGGTGATTCAAAAAGAATTAATGACAACTATACGTGAGCTTAATGTGCAGATCGGCACTCTCAATGCTACTCTCAATCTCATTCAGGAACATGAGTTTGTTGAATTTCACAAATCAAAGTGGCGTATAATCGCCTATCAACTCGCACTCGGAATTCTCTTTGCGATTGGTACAGTAATGGGACTGGTACTCATTTCTTGGGCGACATATACCTTTTTCAAGGATAGTGAGATTCTCATGCAAATTGTTGAAAAGCAGTTAAGTTCTCGAAATTTTAACCTTTCAGAAATACGAGAACGGGCTACCAAAGACGCAGGAAAAGGTGTCGAAAACACAAAGACAGTAGCTCCAGTGCTTCCAGATGTAGCTACTGGAAGTAGCACCAAAACAGAAGCTCCTATCAAAACAGAAGCTCCTATCAAAAAGCCAACCTCTATACCTAAAAGTACTGCTACATGAGTGGTAAGTACGTCATGAGTAAATACTGCTACATGAGTGGAAAGCACGTCGACGTGAGTGGTAAGTACAGCAACGTGAGTCAGTACTGCCACATGAATGAATACTTCGACATGAACCTCACTTCCCATATCAGAAAACAAAGTCATAAAAAATCCTCAGAAATAAAGTTCCGAGGATTTTTTAAATATCATTTATTCACTATCTTTTACGACAATATTCAAGAGTTTATTTGGAATGAAAATTTCTCGAACTACGGTTTTTCCTTCAATCCACTTACTTACCTCGGGAAGAGCAGTGGCCTCAGCAATCACTTCTTCTGCAGCTACTCCATTGAGAAACTCTTTGGTAGCTCGGAGTTTTCCATTGACCTGAATCGCGATCGTTACTTCATCATCAATGGTCATGAATTCATCGTATTCTGGCCACGTCGAAAAGTAGATTGACTCAGAATTTCCGAGTTTTTGCCAAAGTTCCTCGGCAATATGAGGAGCAAATGGGTGAAGGAGTCGAACAAAAGCGCTTTTCCATTCCACTTGAAATTCTTTGTCCTCTGGAAGCCCCTCATTTACCAAAATAATCAAACTCGATATGGCGGTATTGAACTTGAACGCTTCAATATCTGAACTCACTTTTTTGATAGTTTTATGGAGCAATTTCATGGTTTTCATCTCATCGGTCGCTAAGCGAGGCTTCTCTCAGAAAAGCGCCTCAGATCGATCAAGAAATCGAAGAATTCCAACAATAGCCTTAGTATCCCATGGAGCAGGATCACGAAAATCTGCCATGGAAAGAATGTAGGTACGAAGCGTATCTGCTCCATATTCTTTTACGAGATCATCAGGATTAACAACATTTCCTTTGGATTTACTCATTTTGTTTCCATCTGGACCGAGAATAAGTCCTTGATTGATAAGTTTTTGAAAAGGTTCTTTGGTAGGTACTACTCCGATATCAAAGAGTACCTTATGCCAAAATCGAGCGTACAAGAGATGAAGTACCGCGTGCTCAGCTCCTCCTACGTAGCAATCCACATTCTGCCAATACTCCATGGCTTCTTTTGAGGCGATAGCATCGGGATTATTAGCATCCATAAACCTGAGGTAGTACCAGCAAGATCCGGCCCATTGTGGCATGGTATTGGTCTCACGAGCCCCTCGAAGATTATCAGCCAATTGTATATTGACCCATTCTGGAACATTGGCGAGTGGAGAACGACCATCATCAGAGGGTTCGTATCGTTCTACCTCTGGTAGAGCCAGCGGAAGCTCGGGTTCGAGAATATATGGACCATCGAGACCTGGATATATCTCAGAAATAACCTTTAACTTTCATACACACAGATTCGAATCAAATTCAGCAACTTGTACAAGCCAGGACTTACTATGGTCCTCCCTATAGTATCGTACAATATCTCATAACTTAAGATTAAACCCATATTGGCTTTTGCTCAATTCTAAGGATATAATTTGATGATTTATTAGGTTAAATGTTTCTTTCACTGATACGCTAAAAATTTTTGCAAGATCCTCAGTATTTAAGTGAATAACGGGAATTGGCTCCCCCCAGTATCGTTGTCGAGAGAAAATCCAATCACGAAGCTTGTAATTGATCTTTTTAGTTCCAAATCCTTGTTCTTCGGCAAACTGCATGAACTTTTGACGAGCTTCTTCAGAAGAGCATCCAAGAACTGCGTCGAGCAATGCTTCGTTTTCTCCATTCCCCTTAATGAGAAAGCCTTCTTTACAAAAAGCCACCCCGCTCTCTAGAACATCTTCAATCTGTCCCATTCGATGAAGAATTTCATCCATTTGAGGGGTATCCGTATCATCTAAGGCTTCATCAAGTTTTTCATACTCCGCGTATTCAGTAGGAGAAACAATAACTTTTTCAATGAGGAGGTGATACTTGGTGGCAAATTCATGGTCTCGCTCATCATGTGCCGCTACCCCCATAACTGCACCCGTTCCATACGAACCGAGTACGTAATCCCCTATCCAAACTGGAATTTTGACTCCATTGAATGGGTTAATCACGTAAGAACCCGTGAATACTCCGGTTTTTTCCTTTCCTTCGTTGAGTCGATCTTGATCTGATTTTGCTCGGGAAGCTACCATGTAGGACTCACATGCTCCCGCACATTCAGGAGTAATGTACTCTTGAACCGCTGGATGATCTGGAGCGATGACTACCCAACCCATACCAAATACCGTATCTACTCGAGTGGTATAGACGGCGATAGATTTGGAAGCATCTCCATCTTTTTTGAGAGAGAATTCACAGCCTTCACTCTTCCCTATCCAGTTTCGTTGCTGTTCTTTGATGCCTTCTGGCCAATCGAGCGCATCGAGATCTTCGAGAAGACGATCTGCATATTCGGTAATGCGAAGTACCCACTGGCGCATATTTCTGCGCTCTACTGGGTGTCCACCTACCTCAGATTTCCCGTCGACAATTTCTTCGTTCGCGAGGACACACTTGAGCGCAGGACACCAGTTAACAGGCATATCCGCCTCATAGGCAAGCCCTTGTTCCACCAATCGACAAAAAATCCACTGTGACCATTGGTAATAGTGAGGATCAGTCGTATTGATTTCTCGACTCCAATCGTACGCAAGTCCAAGATCTTGAATTTGACGTTTAAATACCGCAACATTATGTTCGGTAGTAATCTTTGGGTGTTGACCGGTTTTGACCGCATAGTTTTCGGTTGGAAGCCCAAACGCATCCCAACCCATAGTGTGCATGACATTGTACCCCTTACCTTTGAGATATCTGGAATATACATCTGTAGCCGTATATCCCTTTGGATGCCCTACATGAAGTCCAGCACCACTGGGGTACGGAAACATGTCCAAAATAAATGCTTTTTTTGGTACATCTCCCACAAATGGTGGGTTATGAGCGGCAAAAGTCGAATTATCTGACCAGAATTTTTGCCACTTTGGCTCTATCGTAGATGGGGAGTACATACAGAAGGTTTACTAATGGGAAATAGGATATAGAAAAGTACCAGAATGCCAAAGAAAAAATCCCTCATTTCCGAGGGATTTTTTCTTTGGGTAAAATACCTCTACACTGCAGTAATAGCTCGTAGAATAAATGAAACGAAAGTACTTGCCAAGAAGATAACCAAGAGACCAAGGGCCGCTTGCATAAGAATCGTCTTTCCTTTCTTCACCTTGTCTTCTTCTCCTCCAGCTGTAAGCATAAGGAAACCTCCGTAAAGAACGAATGCTACCGCAATAAGGTAGAGAAGATTAGTAATAGAACCAATAATATATTGAACGTTACTTTCAAGAGTACCACTAGTACCTTTGAGCTTCTCATCTACCTTACCACTAGTACTTTCTGTAGTGATCGCCGCGAAAGTGGAGCTATACGCGAGCGTAGTAGCTGCAACGGCAGAGTAACCAATGTGTTTGAGTGCTTTCATGATTTCAAATCTTAAAAGGATAATATGAGGGGATTATATGAGCAATAAACGAGTCTGTCAAAAAAAACAGTCATATTTGACTGTTTTTTAAGGATTTAGACCGCAACGGTTTCTTTTTGCTTGAGATCAAGTACATATGGCATAAGTGCCATATATCTCGCTCGCTTAATCGCTTGAGAGAGTTTCTTTTGTGTCTTAAGATTGGTTCCAGAGTAGTATCGTGGAGTAATCTTGTTGAACTTAGTCACGAACTTTTTGAGAGTTGCAATGTCCTTGTAGTCAATAGTTTTAAGGTCAATAACCTCTTGAGTAACTGCCATGGTAGATAAAATTAAATAGTGTCGTTGAGATCTGAGAAATCATCGAAAGCATTTGCTGCATCTGTAGATGAAACTCCTGCGCCCGGTGTATCAAAGGATTCCGCTTCTTTTTTGGAGAGGAAAATGAGCTCAGAGGTAACTACTTCCGTCTTGAAGTACTTGGTTCCATCGTCTCGATCGAGAGATCGAGTTTTCAGATGTCCTTCAATATAGACGAGTTTACCCTTGGTCAAAAATTGTTCCGCTCGCTCTGCAATAACTCCCCAGGCTACACAACCTGTATATTCTGACTCAGAGAAAATTTCTCATGAGGCATTTTTGAAACTGTGATTAGTAGCCACCGTGAAGAGAACTACTTTTTTTCCATTCGCCGTTACTTTTACAAACGGGTCTTTGGTGATGTTTCCAATAAGAATAACTTTGTTAATCGTTTTCATAAGAAAAAATTAATCCTCTAGACGAACAAACATATGTCGCCAAATAGCCTTCTTCATATTGAAAGACTTGGCAATTTCGAAGAAACCTTGTCCTTCGCTCTCGAGCGTATAAAGAACGTAGTAACCAGTAGCAGAAGCTCGGATTTTGTACGCGAGATTCTTTACTCCCCATTGATCGTCAATGAGAATTTTTGCCTGAATAGATGCAAGCTCATCCGTCACCTCCTGAAGGAGGGTTTTGCGATCAGCGTCCGAGAGTGTCGGATCAATGATCATCATAAGTTCATACTTTCGCATACCCCATGGATTACATCTTTTCTATTGGCTTCTATTAAGAGAAAAACCGCGAGAGAAGAAGGAAATAAAAAGGAACCTTTTGGAAAAGTTCGGCTGAAGTATAAAAGAAGGAAGCATAAAGGCAAATGATTTTTTTGGCATATAAAGAAACTCTATGGTAGGATGCATGTATGTGAATACGCGATACTCTAAAAATAGGCTCATTTGGGGGCCAAAAAAATACCAACCATAATCCAGACGAGTTGATGCAGACTCGAGATACTGAAGATACTATCCAATACAATTTGGTAGAGGAAATTTTTCAGAAGGCCATTGATTTAGGTGGTTCTGACATTCACTTTGAGCCAAATGAGTCAAATATTACGATTCGAATTCGAGTTGATGGACATTTTATTACGACTGATCGCATTGCGCTCAGTCAAAAATCAGCGATTGTGGCACGTATCAAGATTATGGCGAGTCTCAAAATTGACGAACAACGACTTCCTCAAGACGGAAAGGCTATTTACAAAGATACCAATGGTGGTGAGATTGATCTCCGAGTGAGTATTATGCCAAACATCTATGGAGAAAAAGTAGTTATTCGAATTCTCAAGAAAGAGTCTTCCCTCCTGGATCTTCGGTCGGTAGGAATTCTTCCTATGAATATGATCAAGATTCGGAAGCATTTGGATAACAGTAATGGGCTTATACTCGTCGTTGGTCCAACCGGTTCGGGGAAGTCAACTACGCTCTATAGTATGTTATCCACCTATAATCCTGAGGAAAATAACATATCTACTCTGGAAGATCCGGTGGAATATCGCATGGCCTGAGTGAATCATTCTCAAATTCATCCAGCTATTGGTTTTGATTTTGCTGATGGGCTTCGTTCCCTGCTTCGACAAGATCCTGATATTATCATGGTAGGAGAAATCCGAGATGCACAAACCGCACATCTCGCCGTAGAAGCTTCGATTACGGGACATTTGGTATTCTCTACTATCCACGCGAACTCTACCGTCAACACGATTCAACGACTCGTGAATCTCGGTATCGATCCTCTTCTCCTCGTATCCGCACTCAAGCTCGTTATCTCTCAGCGACTCGCTCGAAAACTCTGTATGCACTGTCGTATCCCCTATGAACCCGAAGCGGCCATTCGAGAAAAAATCGTATCTCGAGTGGGAAAGTACATGTCCAACAAAGAACATTTCAAAATCTACAAAGCTAATCCTGAAGGTTGTGAACATTGCAAACATAAGGGGTACAAGGGTCGAACTGGGTTTTTTGAAATCCTCGAAATCACCGAAGGAGTGGAAAAGCTCATTCTCGCGAAAGCTTCCAAAACTCAAATCGAGATCCAAGCTATTGGAGATGGAATGATTCACATCAAGGATGATGCGCTTATCAAGGTAATTCTTGGTGAAGTCAGCCTAGAAGAAGTATTGCAAGTACTTTGATAATAGTGTCAAGAAATATATCAGGTAAAACCAGTAGGAAAAATTGAGAAAGCGGAATTTCTAGTATATACTACCCTCATGAATCTACACGAAATACAACGACGACTCGCGACGAGTGGACTCGAGTTCCAAGCTCAGCAGGAAATTATTAGAATTTTCGACTGTTTGAGTGACGAACGAAAGATCGCTATCTTTGACCAATGGGATAGTCTCATTGCGCGGATTCGACTCAGATACGAGCGACTCCAAGAAGAACGACTGGTACTGATTCTTGATCCACTCGATGCTCTCACTCAAGAGTATAGCTCCTACGTCAAAGATTTCTACCACCAAACGGCCGTCAAAAATCTCAAAAAACTCCAAACAAATATCTAAATTTATTTTTATGGCACATTCTTCTGAAACCCTTGATCAACACTTTGAGTCAAGCCGACCAACTCCACCTCATGAGCTCATGCGAGCACGTGCGCTTGAACAAGCTGCAAAATTTGGAATTCCTTATGAAATTGCCGTAAAAGCGATTGATCAGAAACTTCAGACTGTTTCATTGCTCTACAAGGAAATGATCGATGCTCGCGTAGAGACCGAAGGAGAGATTGGACAAATTCGAGCTGAAGTAGATGCTCATGTTATGGCGAGTCGTGTTCTCGAAACCCACAACAATATCGAGAATCGACTCGCAGAACTTGGAGCTATTGCTACCAAAGATGTTCGTGATATGGTCGCGGGTGGTGGTGAAAATCTCACGTTTGCCCCAGCGGAAGAAGTTGTTGCTGTGTAGTACAGTGCATATTGGTATATATTCTTTACCGTGTTCACTTTAAAAAAATCCCCTTCGAGACCGATGGGGATTTTTTTAAACGAGTATTACTTCGTTTCTTTAAGTTTGAAAATTACGTGCTTTCGGAGCTTCTTATCGTACTTTCGAAGTTCGAGTTTTTCTCCAGCTGCAAAGTTCTTTTTTTGTACATTAGTGATGTATCCCATGATACCTGACTCGGTAGAGATGCAAGACATGTAGGTTCGTTTTCCTTTTGCCATATATAAAAATAAATTTGATGCGGGGATTGTAGCGAAAAAGATATTTTTGCCAAATTGTTTTTCTAGGTTTTTTTGAAACTGTTTTTTCAGAGGTTTTCATGAAATCGGTTTTATATTTGAGTTTTCTGTATTTTTCGATACCCTCTGCGCATGTTTATCGATGAAGTTGTCGTCAAATGTCGAGCTGGTCACGGGGGTGACGGAGCTGTTTCATGGAGGCGCGAAAAATACATCCCCAACGGAGGTCCGTATGGTGGAGACGGAGGACGCGGAGGTAATATTATCCTGCGAGCCACTACCAATCAAAATACCCTCATAGATTTCCGACACAAAAAAGTGCTCAAAGCGGAAAATGGTCTTCGTGGTGCTACCAAAGAAATGACGGGACGTGGTGGCGAAGACTATATTGTCCTGCTTCCTGTGGGAACTATTGTTACCGATACCGAAACGGGCAAGGTGATTGTTGACCTGACTCGTGATGGACAGGAATTTCTTCTCTGCAAGGGAGGAAAAGGTGGTTTTGGAAATGCCCATTTTACTTCCAGTACCCGTCAAGCTCCCAATTTTGCGGAACTTGGAGATGAAGGTGAGGAAGTAAGTGTTCAGTTTGAACTCAAGCTCGTAGCCGATGTGGGACTTATTGGTATGCCAAATGCCGGGAAGTCTTCCCTCATCTCTTCTATTACCAATGTGCGACCAAAAATCGCAAATTACCCATTTACGACCATTATCCCCAACCTTGGAGTGATGGAGTACAAGGGTCGTGGACTGCTTATCGAAGATGTACCAGGGCTTATTGAAGGTGCGAGTGAAGGAAAAGGACTCGGAATACAATTTCTCAAGCATATTGAGCGAACGGCGCTCCTCTGTCACCTGCTTGATCTCGGAGATACCGACGAAGCTATCGTAGCCAACTACAAAATCATCCGAAACGAGCTCAAAAAATTTGCTCCTACGCTCGTAGAAAAGCCAGAAATTATTATTTTGAGTAAACTCGACCTCGTAGCGCCAGATGAGCAAAAAGCTCGAATTGCCAAACTCAAGAAAAAATTTAAGAACGCTGATGTATTTGCTATGTCCGCTCCGATGATGGAAGGAGTCGAAGCATTCCAGAACTTCCTCATTGAGAAAATTCCAGCCGGACAGCGAGAAATCCAAATTCAAGAAGAGCTGAATGAGGCTACTGAAGAAGTGTCAGAAGAGAAGGTATATGATCTCAAATCACACCGAAACGCTCGAACTATCTCCATCCGACGACAAGATCACCAAACTTTTGAAGTCTTTGGGGAACGAATCGAAGAGATTGCTCGAATGACGAA
>JAQTZK010000029.1 GCA_028687815.1 Candidatus Altimarinota bacterium
ATAGCGAATAATTTCAAGGTATTTCGCTTTGGTGTATTTTCCTGTTTCATATATGGAAAAAATAAGAGTAAGAGGCGGACGATATACGGGGTACATCTATCTGCGAAGAATTGTATGACACTCTTTTGAATATATCAAATGAAAATCTCCATATTTGCACTATTTCGCAAATATGGAGATTTTTTAAACGTTTATTTCGTATCAAATATATCAATTGGATAAACTTCAGAGAAGAGCTAGAAGCTAATTACTGCACCAGTAACAGGGTAACTATAAGAAATATAGATAGTTCCAGAATTAATAGCATTTACATCATTGTAACTGTACGAAACTGCATTAGACGCATTATTCGTTCCTGATACTCCATCAAGAGAAGTTCCAAGAGTAACAGTCCCATTCGAGGAAGGAATTATATTAGAAGTATCAGCTCGAACCATGAATGAAACAGTTTGACCAGCAGATATAATAAATGCAGGAGAAAGAGTGAATGTAACTTCATTTCCAACCACAGATCCTATAGTATAGTCAGTATTGTTGTATCGAAATCGGTAGTTAGAAGTAGAAGCGGCAGCAGTACCTGAAAGTCGAACCTTAATAGATGACAATGAAACATCTCGAGTTCCTTCAGCCTTAATAGAGTAAGCAGCAATATCATGATTGGTAATTCCTGCAACTCTTCCAGAAGGATTAGTCATAGTAGAAGCAAGAACTATCTTAGAGTCTTGGGCTGGCAAAGTAGTGGCTATATTTCTCTTAGCAAGGAATGCATTTATAACATCTGCCGTAAGTGGAGTGGAAGTATCCTTGAATGCAAAGACTACATCAGCCACAGAAACCCCATTTGATTCCATAGCATCGTAAATTCTTTGTGCTCTCACTGAATCAGATAGGGAAGTATCATTAAGAATACTTAATATAGCATCTTTAATACTCGTGTAAGACACCCCATTTGCATTCTTTTCAGATACTACAGGTGGAGTTGAGGTACTAGTTGTTTGTGTCGCTGTAGTTGTTTGAGTAGGAGTTGCGGGTACATTTCGCTTATCTAGATAGCTATTTACATCACTCAATGTAAGTGGAGTAGTAGTATCTTTGAAGGCATATACGATATCAGCAGCAGAAACTTTTGATACCCCCATTTGATTGAAGAGTTTTAGGGCTCTGGCTTGCTCGCTGATATTTGTCTCATCTATAACTCCAGTTACAAAGGCTCGAATATCCGAATATAGTACTCCGTTTGCATTTTTATGAGTTGCAGCAGATGTGGTTGAAGAATCAGCTAAGAATACCGCCTTTGAGGTAATCATAAGTCCACTATCGAACAGATCTACCGTAGATTCAGGACTATCATTACAGAAGAGAATATAGACATATCTTCCAGCAGTAGCAATAGTATCCGTAATAGTACCAGACGCTTTATCACTGATTTTTAATGTTTTTGCCAAGAATACGGTTGAATTTCCTTTAACTCCATTTACAGAATGAGTTTTGGAAAGGTGACAGTAACCGAAATCAGGATTTGCCTGCCATGATATATTTAAAGTATCTCCAGCTGCGGTAATAGTTTCTTTGCTTACGTCGATAAATGTATCAGTAGTGTCGTGAGCCTTTGTTCTAAACTCAATAACTTGTTTGGTAGCCTTTCCACTCACAGCTCCCCAACAGGTAAATTCAAGTCGAGTCGGGTAATCTATTCTTAGTTTGAATTCCCCCTTTGCCAAGCTGGTAGAGTTACCACCACCAGAATTCCCATTGTTATCTGACCAGTTGAATTGTACTTCTTGTCCGAGACTTTCTCCTGATTTTGAATACCAACCTTTACATTGGCGCATTCCTACTGTTTCGTATCCAATGATAATAGTTTTGCCCACCTTGATTGGTTCATATCCTTCATATCCCCAAGGTGATCCTGCGCCACCGTACGCAAGTCCCATAATAGGAAGATTGATGCTTTCAGCTGGCGTAGTAGTACCTGTGGATGAGACCATAGTGGTGCCAGTTCCAGAAGCAATAACCCCACTACCAGAACTAATAACCCCACTACCAGAACTAACCAATACTCCATTTACCATATCCGTATACGCTGATATAAATACATTACTGGTTGAAAAAGTATTTTTTGCATCAGTTAATTCAAATGCAATATAGCCAATGATATTTTTTATATCTTGATTACTAGCATACTCGGGTTCGTTCCCCATAAGTACAATACCAGCAGTCAAATTATCGAGATACTTTTGAAAATTAAGCGTTGGTAGTTTCTCCCCCTTACTTAGAGTTCCTCTAATTACTGCATCTATTCGAGTTTGATACACTCATATACTTCCCAAATATGGGTTATTTGGACTTGAGCTCCACATACTTGCTGCTGTCGCTGGAGTTACATAAGTTCCAGAAAATTGAGAAAGAAGCCGGTTGCCGTCTATTCCGCCAATAGCAAACATTAATCAAATTCCGCCAATAAGAAACGCAGATAATCCCATTATTAAGGGTGTATACTTTCCATTTAGGATTTTTTCAAATTTCATAAAGAAAAACTAAGGGATATGAGGTGAGATATATATGGAATACATGTATCTTTCCAGTATTGTAAGATAGATTTTTCAGGATAGTAATTTTATTCTTTGAAAATGGTTGTATGAAGTGAAAAATTGCGCCTATTCTTCTGAAGCTTCAGAAGAATAGGCGCAATTAATAAATCTAGAAATGAGTCTTTACTGCCAATAATATCTCCTTCGGTTTTACTAAAAGTATAGTCTTTGGATAATCTATTGTGTTACATTCCACCAAATAGAAGTTTGATTACATCTTATGCTGGTTCCATCTGCTTTTTTGGCCCACATTTCTGTCATACCGTATTTTCCTGGAATAAATGAACCTGCAGGAAAATCCCAATTTGTAGTTTTATTTAAGTCATAATTGGGAATTTCTTTATTCTCTGCGGGATTAGCTGCTGTTCCAGTATGATTTGGGTTTGTAAACTTCCAAGTAATTTTTGAAGTAGCATCAGTAGCAAGTCAGGAAGAAACTAGGGTCAATTTTACCGGGGTGTTAGTTGAAAAATTATAAGAACTTAAGCTGAATTCACAAAAAGCGGGTGGACTAAAATTCTCAATGGTAATAGATCTTGTTTTTGTAGATCCATTCGTACATTTCATCTCATAATTTGCCGTATTATTTGCTGGATTTACATCTCCACTTTTGATAACATAATTTATAGTTATATTGCTTTCTTGACTTAAATTTGAGATAAGCTCATTAGTCTTAACGGCATAGAGTTTACAGGTTCTATCCGAAGTCACGGTATAGGTAAAATTTATTGTATCACCTACTTTGGCACTTGTTTGAGCTATATTAATAGCCGTAGCAACGGTAGTAGTTGTCGTTGGTGTTGTAGGTGTCAAAGTGGTCGAAGTCGAAGTCGGAGTTGGAGTTGGAGTTGGAGTTGGAGTTGGAGTTGGAGTAGTCTGTGATAATGATTTCAAATAAAAATCATAAACTGGTTTCAATACGCCACCCCACTTTACATTATACCATAATTCCTCATTGCCATTCAGAGTCATTTCATATTCTCAAGATGCGTATCTTACTTTAATATTAGTTAATTCATTTGGACTTTTAATTTTTCCATTTACATAACACTCTATATATCATTTTATTCCACTTGAATAGTTGTCGTATCCTAATATTTTACAAATAGCAGTTTTGGACTGAGTACCATGACTTCCAGCAGCGTCCCATTTTTCAATGGAGTTATACATAGCATATTGAGAAGTACCTGGTAAACCCAAATCCTCATCTCTAACAATCTTCTTATTTACCTTTGTTACTGAACAAGTAGTCTCTTTTGAAGTATCTTTCGTTCCATTGGTCATACCATAACAACTCCAATTTAATTTTCCGTCCACTCCGATATCATCAGTAATTTTTACGAGTGAATCTTTAATTCATTGGGACACGTACCCATTGATTTTACTTTCATCACAAACTATTTCTGGATTAAAATTTGTATATCATGATTGTCAACCAATAGTCCAAGAAGAAGAACCAAGAGAAGCAGCAGCAACATAATTAGTAATTTTTCAACATGTTGGACTAAAGGTAACTCACATTTCTGCTGCTGGTACGGTAGGTGGTGTTGGTATTACCGGAGCAGTAGGTGGTGTTGGTGTATTTACGGTTGCTGGAGTAGGAACCGCGACACCCCCAGTATTTGCTACATTCGTTGCTCTTGGAACAGTAGTAGAAGTACCCATCATAGCCCCACTACCCTCAAATACATTTATAATATCATTTAAAACGTTATTTGCTCCTTGTAATGTTTTTTTTGTATCAGCAAGTTCAAAAGTAATATACGAAATAATATTCTGTATTTCTGTATTGCCTAGATACTCGGGTTTGAGGGCGACGTCATTGATTCCCTTAGTTATATTGTCCAAATATACGAGATATCCACTTGTCGAAAGATCCTTTCATCGAGCTAGCATTCGAATTATAAGCGGATCAAGTCTAGTGGTATATTCACTTCAAATTTTTACTCGATTTGGATTCCCTACGCTGGGTTGCCACATACTGTAAGCGTTAGCTGGAGTTACACTATTTCCTGAGAACTGGGAAAGTAGTTTTCCTCATGAAAAGCCAGATGAAGCAAACATGATTCCTATCAAGGATACCATGATAATTCCTAAAATAGCGAATAATTTCAAGGTATTTCGCTTTGGTGTATTTTCCTGTTTCATATATGGAAAAAATAAGAGTAAGAGAGGGTGCGATATATGGGGCACATGTATCTAGATAAATAGTAGGATAAATATTCACCAATAGCAAACAAAAATTTTCTAAAAAAAACATCTGCGAAATCAGATGTTTTTTAATCTTTTATACCTAGAACAGACTCTCTTTATTCACTACATCGATTCCAATCTCCAGATAATTCTGCTTGAATTAATTTCGATATGTCTGATTTTGCAGTACTATCGTACGTACCAGCAAGCACTTTTTTCTTCCATTCCTCTGTCCATTTGGTGATGGTAGTGACATCGAGACTGAGTCTTCAGAACTTGGTATATTCAGCTCGTAGCCAAGTAGTAAAGGCTTCGTTTGGATCAGGATATATAGAACCATTTTTATAAAACTTTCCGTTCACACAAGATCCAGACGTGCTATTTTTACTATATTCAGCTTCTGCTGTGGTAGTTCCTCAGAGCCCAGTACAAGTGAGGGTGACTTTTTTCCCTGGAAGTCGGTCTATAATAGATGCAGCAGGGAATCGTTGTTGTTGGTATCCAGTATTTGAGGCACTTCCCGCAGCAGTCCACCCAAGAATGGTGGCTCCTGGACCTCAAACAGTACAGGAAAGGGCATTTTGATTTGACCAATTCAGTTGAAAGAAATCACCTCCTGTACCTCATCCAAATGAGATTCCCAAATTTACCGTTGGTGGAGGACTCATCTTCACGGTAATGGATTCGGTACTTCCAGCATTTCGTATACTACCTCTACAGTTGAGTCTAAAAACGGTTTCTTTGGTAACCGTATAGTCAACGGAACCAACAATACCTCTTGGATTTTTTTCTCCAACACCAGCTACCCAGTTGGATAGTTCTGCTGGCTCTCTGAAGTAACAACCCGCAACATTTTCACCTAAGGTATTTTTGATATATCCATCATCATAGAAGTCAGATACTGACCAGCTTATAGTAACGGTATCTCCAGGATTAGCTGTAGTTTTTGATGCACTAATTTTGATGACTGGATCTGGTACGGCACAGAGTTCGTTTCCGCGATATCCGCTGATAGTACTTGTTTTCTTGTATCCTTCTTTACATTTCCAAGTACAGGCTTTGCTGAGACTGGTATCATATTGCCAATTATTATCACCAGAACCCGCGTATCATTCAAAGGTTTTATTACTGATTTCCACACCATTGGCTACCGTAATGTCTTGTCCGTAGCTTATAGTAGATGAGTTACAGGTGGCAGCTCCAGTGGCACAAACTCCATTTACTAAGCGATATCCCGTGCTACAGGCAGTGGAGCTGGTTACTTGGCAAGTACTCCATCCTGATCATGAAATCCATGTTTGTCTTCCTCCGTTGGTACTGTTATTGAGTGTACATTCTCTGGCATTTGGTACACATATTCCACCTTCTTCGTGAGATTGACCTGAAATACATGATTGATATACACAATTACCATAATTTTTTGCTGATGTATTATATTTACACTTGTATTCAGCATTGTCTTTGAGTGTCGCGAGTTCGGTTTCGCTAATAGTAATATAGTTGGTTCCAGCACCTTTTCTATAAGTATCGTATTCTCGAACACAACTGGTAAAGAAATTATTATTGGAAGTTCTTTCTGGATTTTCTACACACATATTTCCAGCTCCACAGCTAGAGATTTGAACAAAACTTCCATTATTACATCGTACTTGTTGATTTCCATCACATCGAACATCTCCATGAATATAGGATGTTCCATTTCGAGTACATCATTGGAAGGCGCTTGTAGTATTCGTTCCTTGTGTGGTAGTAGTGGCTTGTGTAGTGGAAGTGGTGTTGGTGCTCTGCGTGGTAGTAGTGCTTGTTTGATTTACGCTACTCGTATTCGTAGTAGAAACTGCCGAAGTCACCTTTAAACATCGAACACTATATTCTGTTGCTTTTGGCGAAGCGTATTCATCAAGTTTATCGGAATTTTTATCAATAATAATACTTCTTCTCATGGAAGTATTGTCTTCATAGAGTGTACTAGTAGCGAGATATACCACTGATCATCTATGAAGTGAATCAGGAGAGAAGCGAGTATCTTTATATCATGCAAGAGGAATTTTGAGAGCTTTTGCGAGCGTGTTTCCTCCTCCAGTCCATCAAAGTCCAGGACAGATAACCGAGGTAGCATATCCTGGATTGTAAGCAGTACATCCAAGTGTCGCAAACAAGGTCTTAAAATCATCACGAGATGGTACTTTCCATCCTGCAGGACAGGCAGAATTTTGATTATCCCAGGTATAGTATTTTCCAGCTATAGCACTGATTCCGAGGTCAGTAGAACCAGCAGTACCCGTATAATCTGAGCCGTTTCATAAGATAGAATTACATCCTGCCCAAGTTTGATTTCCTATTTGAATATCACCGTTAGGACAGGCAGAATTTGTATTGTTTGATTGATTTCCTGAGTTCACCTCAACACGTATGCTTCCCGTAGTACTCACACTATTTATTGTACCCTCACCACCTCCTGTCCCTTCTACAAGATTTGTAATATCCGAAAAGAATGCTCCTCCCATAGAGAGAGAAGTCTTTGCATCATTGAGTTCATAAGTCAGATATGCCACCACATTTTTAATATCTTGATCATCCGCATACTCTGGCTTAGCTCCAATAGCTAAGATGCCATCTGCTAAATTAGCAATATAGGATTTAAATCCAGATGCGGTCAGTGTAGATCCTCGAGCCAGGATACGTACAATAATACCATCTAATCGAGTAGAATACTCTACCACCTTTACTCGATTTGGATTCCCTACACTTGGTTGCCACATGGTTGAAGCTGTAGCTGGGGTTACACTATTTCCTGAGAACTGGGAAAGAAGCTTGCCTCCTGAAAGTCCAGAAGCCGCAAAGATGACCCCAACCAAAACGGTCATAGCAATTCCGAGTACCGCAAACCATTTGACATGATTTTGCTTTGCTGCATTATCCTGCTTCATAGATGGAAAAATAAGAGTAAGGGAAGATATGATATAGGGAATACCTTTATCTTGAGATAAATTGTAGGATATACTATATCAAACTGCAAATGAAAATTTTCATCAATAAAGCGCATCTAAAATTTAGATGCGCTTTATTGATTTGAAGTGTTACTTATTTCCCTTTCCTTTGAGATTTTCGATAGCAATATTGACACTCCAATGACCCATTGAAGAGCTTTCGCCGTTCTAGTCCAACTCGTCGAGTCTTTTGAATGAAATCACTTTCATTGGTAATCACCCCTCCAGAAAGTTCTGGATGGTCAGAGAAAATTCTTGCGAGCATCGTATGAATAACTCCAACATCTTCGGTTTCGAGTCGTTCTCCGTATGGTGGATTGGAAATGAGGGTAGCTCATTCTCCGAGTCCAATAGCTTTTTCTATACTTTCGATAGTAGGACTTTCGGTCATATCTCGTACGGCCCAAGTAATATCGGTGGCAACTCCAGCTACCTTGCTATTGTATACCGCTTTTTCGATAACTTCGGCATCAATGTCATATCCTTGTATTTGGTAGCTTCCCGGTGGAAAGATTTTCCTTTTCCCCGCTTCTCTTGCTTCCACAAGAAACTTTGGGTCTACCCAGTTCCAGTCTTCAAAGGCGAAGTGTCTTCGGAGTCCTGGGGCAATATTTCGAGCAATCATCGCGGCTTCAATAGGAATCGTTCCTGAACCACAAGATGGGTCCACAAGAAGCTCTTTGTATCTCCAGTTGGAAAGGTAAATCATCGCCGCTGCCAAGGTTTCTTTGAGTGGAGCATCACCCGCTTCTTGACGGTAACCACGCTTGTGGAGTGGGTCCCCAGAGCTATCTAGAAGAAAAGTCGCCTTATCTTCACGGATAAGTACGAGAATTCGGAAAGAGGGGAGAGAGTCAATTTCTGGAATAATATCCCCATCTTTACGGGTGAGTGAGTCAATAATCGCTTTCTTGACAGTTCGTTGAATAGCTGGTTCACTGGTAAGTGCTGATTTGTGAGTAACTGACTCCACGAGAATCGGTGCATCTTTTGGTCGATATTTCTTCCAGTCAATGGATTCTGCAATCGCAAAGAGATCATCAAAATCGGTCGCAAAACCTTCGGCAAGTACGAGATACACTCGATTGGCACACCTGAGCCAGATATTGAGCTCAGCTAGAGTATCAAATCCACCTTCCACTCGAACGGATCGATCAGTGACTTCTATGGGATTTTGTCCGATTTTTTCACATTCCCGTTTGACGAGAGATTCGAGACCGGGGGCTGTGGTAATGAGAAATTCCATGAATTAGGCTTGATCAAATTTTGGAGCGTAGACTTCTTGGTATCTCACTTCACACTCTTGGATGATTTTCACGGCTTCTTGAGCATCAAAAAATCCATTTACCTTACAAGTTCCTGGCTTTTTGAGGTCTTTGTAGTGTTCCCAGTAGTACTGAGTTTCTTTGAGCCAATGAGCTCCGAGTTGTTCGTAGCTCGTAATATGGTCCATTCGTTTGTCGTCTGCGAGTACTCCAATGACTTTGTCATCTACTTCTCCGCCGTCATCAAATTTCATAATTCCGATGATTCGAATCTCGGCAATAGAGCCGGGAACAAGGGGTTCAGTGACTCCAACGACTTCTACATCGAGTGGGTCTCCATCTTCGTCCCAAGTACAGGGAATAGCTCCGTACGCAAATGGATAGGAGAGGGAAGAATACCCAACTCGGTCGAGCTTGAGCTGTCCGGATTCGGTAATAATCTCGTACTTGTTAATCGTCATGGAATTCAACTCGATAATCGCATTGATTCGAAGTTTGTCCATGTCCGCAAAGGCGGGAAGTACATGAAGGAGGTTGAGCATGTATTTGCTCGGAGCGTGGTCAATATTTGCCATAGGTACAATTCAAAAAATAATCTGCCTCATTATAGGGAATATGAAGAAAAGGCAAGACGGGGAAGTAGTGTGTGTGGAAAATTTGAAAAATCTCCCGACCATGGGTTACAGTGGGGAGATTATTTGCTTGGTCTAGAGCTTGGTAATAATTATATATCCACTTGTTGTATTAGCTCAAGTAGTGTTGACTTGATTTGTGCCAGTATTATATGAACCACCACCACCACCACGACCTGAATATGACCAATCTCCACCACCCCCTCCAGAATATCCTCCACCTCCACCCCCTCCAGGATAAGTACCTCCACCACCTCAAAATCAACCATTTGCTCCGTCAGAAGTTAATACACCTCCTTCTCATCCATTATTAAAAGTATTACCTCACTTACCGTTTCATGAATTTGTTCCATTTGAATACCAGCCTGCTCCACCTCCTGCATATTGAGATGCTCCACCTCCACCACCATTTACTCATCCGGCTCAAAATGAGCCTCTAGTTCCAGCAGTTCCATCTTGTCAAGATTGCCCTTCTCATCCAACTTCTGCATATTGTCATGCTCCACCTCCACCCCCTGCAATCAACATTGGAACTGAAGCATTATCGACTACATATGAACCACCTCCACCTCCACCTCATCGCGCACCAGGATTTTGTGTATTGTTACTTGTTTGTCCTATGAGTAATTTAAGAATTTGACCTCTAGTTAAAGTAAAATCTCATCGTATTCTTGCACCTGGTTGCCCAGAATTAACAGTCGAAGTTGATAATAAATATGCTGATCCCCCAACAGATCCATAAGCATCAATTCTATAAGTTCAAGTGCTCGGAACCGTCCATAGTTGAATACCATTCGTAGTCATATTCAAGTAATTGTTCGTGGTATCTTGTGCCCATGCAACTCAGCCTCCGTAAGATGATCTACAAGTAGAAAGTGATGGCCCGCTCATTCCATTTACACCACAATTCGTAAACGTATGACTCGTAAATGTATACAGGGGAGCCGCTATACAACTTGATCCATTCCACACATTCGTACCATTACACTTATACTGACACGTATTCACCAGTGGGTTCGTAGTATAACCAGCAGTAAGTGCATTCAGAGTAGTAGCTCCTGAGACACTGTAACTCGTCGTAGTATTAAAGTATACCGCATTACTTGGTAAACTAATACAAGCTCCACTATAGTAGGTGATTGATTCATTTGCTATCACCACCAAGTTGATTATTTACGATAGTTTTAGCGAGACTGGCAAGTTCTGCAGTGGGAGTAGCCAGAAGAGTGGCAATAGCCTGATTACTCGCGATGTTGTTTGCTCCACTGTAAGCACTTTGGAGAGCAATCGCGATATTGAGCGCTTCAGTACTAGTGCTTGGGTCTCAGGCTTTCCCATACACTACTGAAATTGGATTAAACGTACTCGCATTCTTCAGATTCTTCCCATTGAAGAGCAGGGCTCCTGAGAGATGATTATTTTCAATAATAATGGGGATATTCGCAGTTCCTGTATTTGTCATGATACTTGGAATAGCAAGAGCATACGTCATACTTCCTGTTACGGTTTTAGCAACCAGTCCTCCATAGTTTCCTTTGATGTAGGCAATTGAGGGAGCTCCTGGAGCAGCACTTGCTTCTTCAGTGAGACTTGGAGTATTAAGTTGGTATGCTGTTTGATTCAAGTCTCCTTCATACTCGGCTTTGATCTGGTAGGCTTTACCAAAAGCGAGAGAAGAGTATTCGTATTCAGAGTTATCGAGAGGGTCTACGGGTTTCTTACTGAGACCTCCTCCAGATATACTGGTTCTAAGAGCTTGGAGTACGGTAGTACTTATGAATCCTTGGTTCCAGATAGTTCCTCAGGAGTAGGTAACCGCAAAGGAGTTGTCTGGGGTAGGATAGGATCCTACGGTGACTATAGATACGTCAAGGGACTTAGATAGGTTTGCTACGTCAGATATACGAGCTGAGTCACGAGCTTTGGAGGAGTATCCTCAGATAGAGAGGAATCCTATGGTTCCGAGGATGGCGAGGATCGTAATGACTACGATAAGCTCGATGAGGGTGAAGCCCTTGGGAAAGAGGTGAGTCTTTATTTTTTGTAGGACCATATAAAATGGTTGGAAATAGGGGTTAACGCGAGTGGCGGTAACTTAGG
>JAQTZK010000030.1 GCA_028687815.1 Candidatus Altimarinota bacterium
GACTGACAGTAATCTATGGCTCGTGCACAGGGTTCTGGAGCAAGAATAGTACCCGCCATCCCTCCATAGGGTCTATCATCAGAACGGCGAGTATTTTTGGTGCTATAGTCAGCGATATTGCACACCGTAATTTCTATCGCATGAGATTCAACCGCTTTTCGTATAATACTGGTATCAAAGTAACTTTTCAGAGCATTCGGGAAAAGGGTAACCAGAAAAATACGCATGTTGAATTATTTAATATCTTTCAGAGTAATATCGAATACTAAGGTCTGCCCAGCTAATTTATTAGAATTCTTGCTTTGAATAGAAATAGTAACCGTATCAGCTTCAATTTTAGTAATTTTTACCTTTTGAGTTTCTTGATACATTCCTTCAAGTCCAACTTCCAACTTTTTACCAGCAAATGGATTAGCGGTATTTTTGATACTGAGGGTTATATCATCTTTACCAACAGCAGTAATGGTACCAATATTTCCATCTTCAAATTCAATTTTTGTCCCTTTTACTAACTTTTTTCCAGAGAATGGGTTATTTGCGTTATCAATACTGAGAGAAACATTTTTTTCATCTATAGCATCAACCGTTGCCTTAACACCACGTTCATTGGTAAGTACGTCTCCAACCTTTGGAAGATTCCCTTCTTTTTCTAATACTTCTCGCGCTACTTCCATCTTGATAACATCAAGTGTTTCGCTTTTTTTAATAGTTCGTACGAGCGTGTCAGCAAAAATCTTCTTTTCTACCGTACTCTCTCCATTATCAGTCCAAGCCTCTCCGTATCCATCTTTTGGAGCAATAGTGACTTTTTTCGTTTCTCCAATCTTCATTCCTACGATTCCTTTCCAGAATCCAGTAATAGTTCCTCCACCTTCTTCAAGAGTAAGTGGAAGTGGTTCGTACGTTCGCCCAGCAGAAAAGTTGCTAGATTTTTTAGCTTCAGATTCGATAGAAGCATCAAAAATAGTACCGTCTTCCAGTTTCCCAACATAATCTACACTCACTCTATCACCTTCTTTAGCGATAGATTCAGTTTTGTCTTGTTTTTGAATAACACTGTCATTGGAACCAGTATTACTTGTATTTGGAGTTCCACCAAGGGTACATGCAGAAAGTACGAGTCCAGAAATAAGAAGTATAATAAAAGATTTCATAGTAAAATATATAGTAATTTTTGAGATTGTATTCGGATTATCCTCCTTTCAAAGTTGAATTGTATTTGAGAAGACAAGATTCAAAATGATGCAAAAGTCAATCATCACCTATAAGTTGTCATGATTTTATAAATAAATCCGCCTGAATCAGGTTTTCGTAAAATGTAGAAAAGGCTCGAATTCGTGCAAGCGGATATCTCTGATATTTTTGAGCTACAAAATCCTTGAGTCCCAGTATGCTGGCGCTCGACTTTGGAGAAAGGCCATTTCCCACCATACCCATATATAATCAGGCTTTTCGTAGAGCTCCAAGAAAAGCATTCAAAAAGAGTACTTCTTCTTTTTTATCGAGCGGTTTCAAGTATTTTTGAAATAATCATCGAGCCTCCTTGCAATTTCCAGCAAGAATCAGATCAATGAGTTTGAAATTTTGCACATCAACCGATTCAATAGTATTCTCAATAATCTCTGTCTCTGTTATTTTTGGAAGTAGGGCAAGTTTTTGGATTTCGTTTTCTAGTAAGAGTATATTTTCGCCAATTCTCGCTACAAGAAGCTCAGCTCACTGAGGAGAAATAAGAGGAAGTCGATTCTGAATATAGTTCTGAATTTCCCAAGCTCCATCAACTGAATAATCTTTTGTTGTAGCAACGTTATTTAGTAGCTCGCTCAGTGGAGGAATTCCTTCAGTAGCAACAAAGGCAACAATATGGCTATCTGGAATATTGGCTATGAGACGTTTCCAATATTCTGCTTGACCATATAATTCCATATTTGCTGGCATCTTTATCTCTTCTTCATCGATGTAGGTGCTATCTTTCTTTTTTCCTACCGGAATTTTCCATCCTACCGTCACAATAGTGAGTCGCTTTTCTGCAAGAAATGGTGGGGTGCTGAGTTCTCCTGCGAGTTGTTCTGGGAGGAGATCAATCAATTGGCATCGGGTTAGGTTGAGATCTCCATGTTTGTCTCGAAAGGCTTTCTGCCAAGCCAAAAGTGCCGCTTCTCGTTTGAGTTGCAGATTACCCGTGAAATGAAAAATATGAGAAAGTGCCAAAATAAGAAAAAAATTCGTTGCCGTGCAGTTTACCGACGTTCGGAAGCTTGAATAGAGTATACGAGCTTTGACAAAAAGTCGAGGTCGCTGTCATACAAATTTTGTGATACTCGAACTCGTTCAAGATTTTGAACCAGAAAATTTCCTTCCTGATCGATGGTCAAAAAATTTCGGATATCTTGTGTAGTAGCATTTCGAAAATCAAAAACATAGTCTTTAAGTACTTTTTTGAGGTGAAAAACTCCATATTTTGAGAGCAATATTCGTGCTTTGAGTATCAAAAATAACCGTTCGACATTTTCATTGTTTCCATGATTTCGTGTAAGAGAAATTTCTGTACTTTCCAAATCTTCCACACTATCAATACCCTCGAGCGATCGGTAGAAGTGAATCTTATCAACGTCACCATTAAATAGTGACTCCGGCAGCACAAACTGAATATCAAGCTCTATTTTTATATCAGTAGTATGCTGTATACTACCAGAACGAAGCTCTTGCATCTTGTTTTCAAGAAGTTTGAGATAGAGGCTCACTCCCGTTTCTCGAGACCTTCCTGACTGTGCGATTCCCAGAATTTCTCCAGCACCACGGATTTCCAGATCCCGCATAGCAATTTCAAATCCCGCTCCCAGATGGGCGTATTCTACCAATGAAATAAGGCGTTTTTTGGAGTCTTCCGGAAGCACTTCCTTTCGATATACAAGAAGGCAGTGAGCATCTTGATCTTTTCGACCGACACGACCTCGAAGTTGATGGAGTTGTGCGAGTCCAAATTCGTCAGCATGATCAATAATAATCGTATTAGCATTCAAAAAATTCACCCCATTTTCTATGACGGTGGTACTCACGAGACAATTATTTTTTCCTGACCGAAAGTCGAGGAGGGTATTTTCGATTTCTTCCGATTTCATCTGTCCATGAAGTATGAGCGGATGGAGTTTTCTTCCGGCAACACGCTCTATATCTTTGGCAGTCCCCGCGAGAGAGGCTACTCGATTATGGAGAAAAATAATCTGACCACCTCGATCGAGTTCTCGAATAATAACTTCCCTCAAAATATGTTCATCCCATTTAATGACTTGAGTTCCAATTGGTTTTTTGTTTGGTGGAGGGGTAGTCAGGAGACTCAGTTTTTTGAGTCCAGAAAGAGAAAGATTGAGAGATCTTGGAATAGGGGTAGCAGAAAGACTGAGAATATCAATCCCAGTTCGAAGTCGTTTGATTTTTTCTTTGTCAATAACCCCAAAGCGATGTTCTTCGTCGATCACCAGGAGTCAGAGTCGTGCAAATTGGATATCCGCCCCCAAAAGACGATGGGTTCCTACAATAATCTGCACCGTACCATTTTTGATACCAGCCAGTGCTGCGGTGACTTCTTTGGTGCTGGAAAGTCGGGATAGGACGGCAATATTGATATGAGTTCCCGCGAAGCGCTTGGTAAATGATTCAAAATGCTCAAGGGTCAATACGACCAGTGGAGAAATAACTGCCACTTGTTTTCCTGATAAAACCGCCTTGTAAGCCGCATTCATAGCAACCTCGGTCTTTCCAAATCCTACGTCTCCACAAAGGAGCCGATCCATAGGTTCCGGAGTTTCCATATCTTCAAAAATCTCCTCGATGGCCGTCTGCTGGTCAATAGTATGAGTATGTGGAAACGATAATCGAAATATTTCTTCCTCTTCCCGAAATTTTTTAAAAGCAAAACCAGGTGTAATTTTTCGTCGTGCATAAATATCTAGGAGCTCTTCCGCGGTTTTTAACACTTCCGCTTCCGTGTCCTTGAGGGTCTTTTTCCAAACAGATCCACCGAGTTCATGTACTTTTGGATGTTCTTCTCCGAGGTATTTTGTTACTCGATACAGTTCGGTAATGGGAACATACAATTTATCATTTTTTGCATATTCAATGGCAATGTATTCCCGATTAATTCCCATGACGGTTTTTTCGGTCATTTCGAGGAATTTTCCAATTCCATGTTCTTGGTGCACTACATAATCACCAATCTTCAAAGTCATCAGCAAATCAAGACTCTTCAGAGTTTGTTTTTTGGTTCTTTTTTCTACAAACAATTCTCCAAGCACATCGTCAGTAATATAAAATCCCTTTTCCGACTCAGCACTTTCGAGGCGGAGTTTTGGAATTTGTGTGATTTGAGCTACTTGGAGTCCGTTATATTCCAGATATCGATTCACCGCACTGGTGAGAGAAGTATAGACAAATGTCTGTGCCCCATATTCTGTGAGATGCTTTCCAAATGCCTCTAAGTTTTCAAAAGAAATAGGAGAAATATGAAGAGGAGAACCTGAACTTTCAAAGCCTATCCATCCAGAAAATTGTTCTCTCAGAGCTTCACGCTCAGGAAAGAAATCTAAATCGAATGTCCATACAAAGCCAGAACCAATATTTTGAATATTTTTGCATGATTCAGGGAGTAGTTCCCCCTGTTTCGCGTACAAGGTTGCATCTGAAACTCGAACCGGAGTAAGGGAAGTTCCATCTTGGTTGCCTCATATAAGGATATCGTCGATCTCATCATCAAAATAGCTGAGGTGAAAGATATGATATTCATCTCGAATTTTCATTTCAGAACCCTGTATGTGATAGGTATAGGGTCTTCCAATATGGGGACTGTGTTCGTATCCGAGTGAAATGAGTTGTTCTACGAGTTCACGACTTGGAAGTATGGCTCCTCGTTTGAGAGGAAGGGTAGAGGTTTTACGTAGATATGTATACCGGGGTGTCGCATCGAACATCCCCGTGGTCCCACAAAAAAAACCTCTTGGTGCATCTATATATCGCAGCACATCTCCCGTAGTTTTGATAGAGGAAATCGGAGACTTGAGCATTTCTTCCAAGAGTCGCTTATAGGATTTTTCCTCATTAAAGCTATCAAATAAAAAGAGTATTTTCTGAGTATTTTCATGTTCTTTGAGATAGGCTTCCCAAGTGCTCTTGCAAAAAAGAGACCGAGTGAGAATCCCACCCGATCTAGAATATAGTTTTTGTACTTGGAGAGCCTGCATGCTAGACTTTCATAATATCCACCTCCTTTTTTACGAGTATTTCTTCTATTTTCTCCATCTCCTTATCGATTTTCTTCTGAAGCTCTGTTTCGTAACCTTTGGCAATATCTTCCCCAATTTCCTTACTTGTTTCTGCATTTTTGATTTTTTTCATAGCATCAGCTCGAATATTTCGAATGACTACTTTCCCTTCCTCAGAGAGCTTCTTCGCAAGCTTGACGAGATCTTTTCGTCGTTCTTCGGTAAGTGTTGGGATTTTTATCATTATTGATTCCCCATTATTTTGTGGATTGAGTCCAAGATTTGCTTCCGTGATAGCACGATCAATATCTCGAATCAAGGTTTTGTCCCAAGGTTGAATCGAAATAGTTTGAGCATCCATTATAGATACGCTCGCCACATTTTTAAGTGGTTGAATCGAACCATAAGCAGATACCATAACTCCTTCTACGAGAGCTGGATTGGCACGTCCTACTTGCAGCTTAGCAAATTCGTTTCTAAGGTGATCTTCCGCTTTTTGGAGATCGGATGTCAAAAAATCTAACATATTGGTTGTCAAAAACTGATAAAATTATGAGGTGTAGTATAGAGAGGATGCGAAGACTTTGCAATTTATTTTTTGACAAAAACTTTATGGAGCCTAATATCCTCATGACATTATTTCACCTCCACTTTTCCTATGAAAATTGTTTCCTACCTTTTGGCCCTGTCTGCTCTTTGTTTTAGTAGCTCTGCCTATGCTATCACCATGGGTGATTTCAAGCAAGTTGAATGTTCACTTCCGATTTTTTCGGATAACGGTTGTGCAGTTTCTGCAAATACTCAATGTTTTGATGGTGGTGCACTGAAAGCATGAGAAAAAATTACTGGATTATCGGATTCTTGGACGAATACCTCCTCTGGAGAAGCTATTCTTTATAAAGATGAGATTACCTACCCAACTATAGTAAATCTCGGAGGCACTAATACTGCTTGGCTCAGTAATCCATCCAAAGATACTGATTTCTGGAAAATTGGATCAGAAATTGTATTTACTCCTGAGACTGTTGGAACTACAAAAAGAGATATGTTCTCTCTGAAACCAGGAAAAAAGGTAACCGTACTAGAAGCTTCACTTGGAGCTAATTATCAATTGGAACGATCTGATAAGAAAAATGGTGATTATGTAGGTCTTGTAAAGTTTCCAGTTAACTATCGTTCTGTAAATGATACTACTGGTAAAGCTGGATCCCTCGTAAATCATCTAGAATGTGCCGCATTTAAGCTCAGCGTTACTACAGCGGCTGCGGTGACTCCAGTTACTCCTACTCCACCAACTACTCCTGCTCCAACCCAAGCAACCAAGGTAAAAACAGGTGCTGCAGATACATTCCTATTTATGGGACTTGCCATGCTTCTCGCACTTGCCTTCATGTTTGCACGAAAGAGAAAGACGGTGTAATAAAAAAAAGATATTTAAAACTCTCGCTGTATTGCGAGAGTTTTTTTGTAAGTAACCCGAATCGTCGATTTTTTGCATTTTGAGTTGAAATATGACAAAGTGAGTGAAGTAACCCATATATTTATGTCTCAAATTACTTCAGTCTCTGCTGAAAACATTACTTCAGCTCCAATTTCTAATCCGAAAAACCTACAGGAATTCGGAAAAATGCTCGATCAGCAAAAGCCAAATATTTCAGAAAGCGATTACCAAATAATCAGTACACGACTTGCTTCACAACAGCGTATACTTCTTGATAATGCTGAACGAATTGGCTTTGAAAAACAGTTAGCCCCCGTATATCTTAAGGAGCAAATATCAGCTCTTGAAAGTGCGGTTCGAAAAGAAGAAGCAGTAAAGCTTACAACACAAATTGCTAAGATACAGGCCCCAGCTATTCAAGCGGCAGCAAAAGGAGATAAAAAAGCAGAAAAAACTTTGGGAGAAGTAGCTCAAGCGGTGAAGCCAATCGATGCTAAAAAGGCTAAAGAATCAGATCAAATTGTTGCAGACACTAAAGTAGAAGTAGCTAAAACCAAAAAAGATGTAGTAAAGACATCTATAGAAAATACCCTTCAAAAACAAGCTGACAGTCTCATCGGATATATTGAAGCTGTACGTCCAAATCTTAAAGGAGCTGAGATAGTAAGTGATATGAAGAAATGGCTTTCTGATACAAATATCCGAAGTCTGGTAGATCACCTTGTTAAAAATAATGTCTACGTTGCAGATGGAGCTTATGGTCCTACAGAGCGAAGCATGGTGAATCGCATGAAAGATGAGTATAAAAAAAATCCAGATTTCAAAGAAGCTATAGATTCAGTATATCCTATTCTCAAATCATGAGTAAGCGCTGATCTAGCAGCTCGTGATTTCAAATTAAAAAATGATATTACCGCAACTCCTGATTCTATCATTTCTTATCTCGGAAATCTCCATGCAAATGCTGGTGATAAGGTAGATGGAAAGGGGTCCGCTACTGGAATGAGTGGAAAACTTATCTCGGAAACTCTCAGAAATGCTCATAAGAAAGGAAAATTAGTTGATTATGTAAATCAGGCCATGGCTCTTTCGGGTTCTACGAAACAATTTACTGATATTCAAAGTTTGACCGTGGCACTCAAAGATCAAGAATCACTCAAGTATTCCATTATTGATGGAATGAATATTCTTTGGTCTATGAAGGAGCTACCTGGAATTCAAGAAGGTGTTTCACCTAAGGAAAAGGAACGACTGGAAAAGATTGATAAAAAACTTAAAGAAGCCGTGGCAAAAAGTCGCGCAGAAGCATTTAAGCGGGCTACCACCCCTGAAGAACAGAAGGCAGTTGAACTTGCTTATGCTGATCTTGCCAATCAGATTTCACGATCTGATGTACAGTACGGTTTTGGTGTAGCTCTTTCCAATAAGGGTATTGGAGCTGGAGCTGGATTAGAAAAGTGGCTTAATGACACTAATTCTCTTACGGTAAATGCCGGTCTAGCTGGTGGAAATCCAGTATTTGAATTTGGAATAAAACATGAATTCATGAAAACGGCAGACTCACAACTTTCTGGAAAAGCTGGAATTATTGCTGGAGGTGGATTTGTGATACCTTTTGTTGAGGGGATTTACACCAAGGCTGAGTGGACCGCTTCACTCAAGCTAACTCCAATCGGTGGTATGGCAACCGTGAGTAAAGAGCTTGGAAATGCGGGAGAAGTACTCAATTGGATGGAATCTTTCAAACGAAAAAGTCCTGAACTTGCTCATCAGCTCCTCAAATTTTCTGATGTGAAAACGAAGGCTTCTGATGTAAATTTTACTCGAAATACCTCGGATATTTCTAAGAGTGATCTTCCAAGTTTTAATGCGGTTTCTCAGGATATGAATGCGATGATTCGACGGATACTCGTACTCAAAAAATTTGATACCATGACCGATCCAAATGAACGATATTCTCTACTTGTTACTGCTATGACTCAGGTAGTACAAGAACGACAATATCGAGTTCATCGAGATGCGGCTACGAATGGCGTGAGTGTAACGAATGCTGGAATAGTACTTGGAGTTTTTGATGCTGTACCTTTTGTATTCCCATTCGTAAGTCTTGGAGCTAATATTTTGGAACATAAAGATGTCCAAGAAACTGTAACGCATTCAAAAACTGAGAAACTTACTGCAGACTCACTTCGAGCCAAGTATTTGAATCAGGCACCTGAATTAGTATATGGAAAAGATGGTACCCTCCTTCATGTGAAGTATAACTTCAAACCAGAGGCTATAAAACTTTCCAATGCAACCGTTAAAATAGCTAAGGATGCCAAGGTATCTTTTGATCCTATTAGCAATACTGTTACATTTGACGCACAACCAAAAATTTCCATTGTAAATGGTGTATTGGAACTTTCTACCATTGGTGAATTCTCAAAGGCACCACCAGTTGTATCATCAAAAATTGCCTCTTCTAATAAGATAAGCAGTATTAGTGAAGCAAGAAATAAGGTTTCTCCAGAACTCTCCCACCTCTTATTTTTTGCAGGTCATTCTGATGAGCCAGCATTCAAAAATATTGTACAAAAGATTTCTCGACAGGATTTTGATGGAGCAAAGACCCTCGTTGAGCAACTTCAAAAAGGAAAATATAAGTCACTTGCTACTTCTATGCTCAAAGCTTGGGATAGTGTTGCGAGTTTTCCAACTCATATGTATGGAAGTGCTTCTGGTAGATCTAGACAGGAATATACGCAAGCCTATGTCGATGCTCGTGTACGTAAGAGTGATACTATTCGTGCAGAAGAAAAGCTTGCCAGACAATCTGGAATCAGTCACGCTGCTTCAGAAGCTTCGCTCAAAATGAATCCGAATGAAAAATATGTTGCCACTACTACAGCAGACATGTTTCCGGGTCAAGAAATGACCATTGCTTGTTTTGCCACTCCATCACCAGGTCTTCATCGAATCGATACGTATGATGCTTCTGTGTCTATCAGTGCCAAAAAAGTTATGATTACCGATGCTGCGTACAAGACAGACATTGTAGAATCTACACTCAAAAATGTTGGTCCAGAAACTAAAGGAATCATGGGGCAACACAAAAAACTCAATACTTTCTTGGCTTCTAATGGAGTCAAAGAAGTAGTCACTTTGGATCAATACAAACAGTATCTTATTACTGGTGATATTTCTAAACTTGGAGTTGCAAAGCTTACAGCAATCAAAGCTCCTGCTTTCTTTGAAGGTCGTGCCTTGATTGCTGGAAATGTCTGTGTAAATCGGCTTCATGGAATTATTTATCCAACTTTTGAGCTCAATGGAGTGACTCAAGGAATTACTCCACCACCTCACATTGATATAACAGAGACGGTGAGCTCTTCAGAAACTACCACCATTGGAGGAGAAGCGATCAATACTCCAATTAACGTAAGTATTGCAGCTGGATGGATTGGAGATAAGCCAACAGAGCCAACGTCTACTCCTCCTGGTACCACTACTGGTCCAGCTACACAGCCAGGTGGTGAGATAGTAGATGGACCAGTTCCTACTCCAGGATCTGTGGTGGTTCCACCAGGAGGAACTACGGTAGTGCCAATTCTGGATAAACCTACTCCAGTAGTAACGCCAGCTCCAGCTCCTACACCAACAGCCCCTACTCCTACCCCAGCTCCTACAACTCCTTCGAACCCTTTTGGAGTCTAGTTAAAGAATCAGTGGCAATATATCTTTTGGTATTTTGCCACTCTTGATTAACATCAATTTATGTATATAACTATGAAAAATATTCTTATCCTTCTTGTATCTATGCCACTTCTTGTGTCTTGTACGATTGGAAAAACTCCAGTAACTACTGAGTGAACGAAGGATACAGTAAATGCTTCATCTCAAAATGCAGTAATGGAAGGTAGTATAACAACCCCAGAAAAAATGATACGAGATGAATCTCAGATACCTCTCATGAATCTAAAAACTACCACTCCGCCCCTCAATCCTCTCGAAATTAAATAATCGTATATGAAAAACTTTTTACGAATCTCTTTTTTTCTGGCATTTTTCTCAGCTTCCTGCTCAGTTTTTGCCTCAACTTGATATCCTGAAGTATCTTGTTCAGCTTTTGGTGCCTCAGCCAACTCCTGTAATCAGTGTTTTGAAGGAGGTACACTGTATCAGGGTCAATATGTAACCAATATGTTTGACGATTTCACTGCTTGAAATCAACAAACTGCTATTTTTGCAAATAATCCAGGTTCTGTACGTACTGAATATGTGCAGAATGGATTTACTTGGTCGGAATCAGCAAGTATGTGGACCTTGAATAGTAACTTGTTCAGTAGTTTTTCAGCAACTCGAGGGTGGTATATTGCGCTTCAACCAAATCAGGTAGCGAGTGCTTATATAAGCTCAGCACCTGGAACTGGTTTGCAATTTATTTCTGGTCCAAGTTCTGGTGGAAGTCGAGATATTCCGAGTTTCAAGCTTACCTATGATACTACGTATTATACTAAGGCTACTGGTTTTGTTACTCCAGAATCTCACAAAGAATGTGTGTTTTACAAGTCAAATTGGTGTGGTGACGGTGTAGTGGATTCTCCCAAAGAAGATTGTGATCTTGGTGCTCAAAACGGAGTACCTGGAAGTGCCTGTCCTATCAACTGTAAACTCACTCCATTCGATCTCTCGCTTAAGAAATATGTTTCTGGTCAAGATGCTCAAAATGGATTTCCAGTAACCGTTACTCGAGGCCAAGTTATTGATTATACATTCCAAGCACGTAATAACGGACCTTCAGCTACTATTGGTCGAACCACAGTATCAGATATCGCTTTCCCCACAGGTGTAAGTGTGATATCTGTAACGGGGGCAGGATGGACGTGTACTTCCAATACATCTAGTCTTAGTTGTTACACTGACACTATTTTTCAATCTGGAGTAAATCTTCCACTTATTACCGTTCGTGCTCAAGTGAGT
>JAQTZK010000031.1 GCA_028687815.1 Candidatus Altimarinota bacterium
AATAATGAGCTCGGGTTTGACTACCTTCGCGACAATATGGTCGGAAGTGTAGAGCGACGAGTCATGGGTCCTCTCTTTTATGCGATTGTCGACGAAGTGGATTCTATTTTGGTAGACGAAGCTCGTACGCCACTTATTATTTCCGCACCAGATACCGAACCAACTTCCAAGTACCTCAAATTTGCTCAGATTGCGAAGTCACTCAAGGATGTAACGGACTACAAAATCGACGAAAAGCAGAAAACAGCTACATTAACCGAAGAAGGAATTCTTGAAATTGAAAAAATTCTTGGAGTAGAAAATATCTACGCCTCTGATCACTACAATGATATCCACCACATCGAAAATGCCCTCAAAGCAAGAACCGTTTATCAACGTGACGTAGACTATCTCGTTCGAGCAGAGGATGTACTTATTATTGATGAACATACGGGTCGAGTGCTATAAGGAAGACGGTACAGTGATTGACTCCATCAAGCGATAGAAGCCAAAGAAAATGTAAAGATTCAACAAGAAACCAAAACACTTGCATCTATCACCTTTCAGAACTATTTCCGACTCTACAAAAAACTAGCCGGAATGACGGGTACCGCAAAGACAGAAGAAGAAGAATTTTACAAAATCTATCGACTCGAGGTAATCACAATTCCAACAAATCGACCGTTGATTCGACGTGATGAAGCAGATTTACTTTTCAAGAATGAAACGGGGAAATACGCGTATCTTGCAGGACTCATTCAAGAACTTCATTCACATGGTCAACCAATTCTTGTAGGTACGGTTTCGGTAGCGAAGTCCGAATTTCTTTCGAGCAAGCTCAGTGAAATGGGAATTCCCCACAAGGTACTCAATGCCAAGCAAGATGCTCATGAAGCAGATATTATTGCTCAAGCAGGACAACTAGGCGCGATTACCATTGCCACAAATATGGCAGGTCGTGGTACAGATATCAAAGTAGTTCCAGAAGTGGTAGCCTTGAGTGGAACCGTAGAATACAAAGGAAGTGAGTATCCTCTTGGAGGACTATATGTTATTGGTACCGAAAAACACGAAACACGTCGAATCGACAATCAGCTTCGAGGTCGATCTGGACGACAAGGTGACCCTGGATTTTCACAATTTATGATTGCTCCATCGGATGATATTATGCGAATCTTCGGAGGTGATCGACTGAGTTCCGTACTCAATTCTGCCTGGGCAGCGGGTGCGCCAGATGATGAGCCAGTCATGCAATCCACTTTTATTACCAATCGAATTACGAGCGTTCAAAAGCAAGTAGAAGGTCGAAATTTTGATACTCGAAAGCATATTCTTGAGTATGATGATGTACTCAATCAGCACCGACTTGTCATGTATGGAAAGAGGAATAAAATTCTAGAAGGAGATGACATTGAAACCGAAGTACTCGACATGTTCCATCATGTAGCAGAAAATTTTGTTCAAAAGATTGATTTTTCTCCAGAAAATCTTCAAGAATCACTCGCAGAAGTCGTTGCAGAAATCAATGCTTTTGCTGGAACTCCGGTAATTGATGTAGATAAACTCGAAAGTGTTGAGCCAGAAGTCTTACAAGAGGCTATCAAAAAGGCATTGTATATTCCCGTAAATGAACTCCATCAAAAAGTAGGAAGTGAATCATTCTTTGATTTTGAAAAGAAACTTACGCTTGGTTCTTTTGATGAACTTTGGATGGGTCACATTGACCGAATGGCACACTTACGAGAAGAAGTAGCCTTTGAGGGGTATGCACAAAAACAACCTCTCGTAGTCTACAAGGAGCGAGCCTACGATCGTTTTGTAGAACTTATACGTGAAATTGAATTCCGTGTAGTCAAGGCACTGGTTGGTGCTCGAGAAGTACTCCAAATCGCTCAAAAAGAAATAGCAGAGTCACAAATGATTGTTTCACGACAACTTGATCCCGCTCCAGAAATGGATATCTCTACTCCTGCGGTATTCTCTGCAGTTCCAAATGAAGATGGAATTCGGGTAGTTCGAGTCAATAACACCCCAGCAACTCTTGATCCAAATATTTTCAAAGGCATAGGAAGAAATGATGTATGTCCTTGTGGAAGTGGTAAAAAATTTAAACATTGTCATGGAAAGTAATAGCCCTATTGAGCCAGTCATTGCACCGGTAATTGAACCAAAAATCGATACCCCTCCTACGGATGAAACATCAAAAAAGCCAGACTCGCTGATTCGTGAGTCGATACTTTTCTTGAGAGATATTACCATTATTCTCCTTATTGTTTTGACGATTCGAGCCTTTTTGGTAGCCCCATTTCGCATCAGTGGAAGTTCGATGGAGAATAACTATTTCAATGGTGAATTTATCCTGGTAGATAAACTTTCTTTTGCAGATTTTGGCATAAAAATTGCAGAACCCAAGCGGGGTGATGTGGTGGTTATTGAGCCTCATGCAGAAAATGGTAGACAATTTTACATCAAACGTATTATCGGACTTCCCGGAGAAAAGTTAAAAATCGAAGACGGTAAAGTAGCAATTCAAAAAGTTGGAGCAAGTAGCTATACCACCCTCAATGAAACTTACTTGAGTGAAAAAAACTTTGGAAAAACCTACCCTGGAAAATCAAGTAATCAAAGTGTGTTTGAGATTCCTGCCTGAGAATATTTTATCATGGGAGACAATCGAAATGCCTCGGCCGATGCACGAGATTGCTTTTATACCTGTTCTACAAATAGCTCTAGTCACTTTCTTCCAAAAAAAGATATAGTTGGGAAAGTATGGATGACGCTCGGAGCCTACAAGATTTTTGATGAGTTCGCTTTCGGTAGAAAGATCTTTGATGAGGCAAATACTAGCGTAGTCCATATAAAATTAGCAAAGGATATAGGTTTCACGACCCCACCAAGATTTTTCAATACCCCAAGTACTTGGAATTATCCAGAGCTTAATTAAGTAGTGTTTTGGTATGTTTTATCTCGTAGATAAGCCGATTTGACCTTCGAGTAACCAGACATTGAACCATATTCGTCGTCATTTTGGTACCGATAAAGCAGGTCATTCGGGGACGCTTGATCCACTCGCGAGCGGACTCTTGATTGTTGCCACCAATGGCTCAACCAAGCTTTTATCTATGCTAGAAACGCAATCCAAGTGGTATCAGTTTACCTTCGATATCACCAGGACCAGTGAGTCACTTGATCTCGGAACTCCAACTCATACTTTACCACAAAATCACCAAATCTATCACTACCAGCCAACGCAAGTAGATGTAGAAAACATTATTCCATCCTTTATGGGAATCATGAGACAAGTTCCACCAAAATACTCGGCAATTTCTCTCGATGGAAAACGAGCGTATCGTGAAGTTCGAAAAGGAAATACCGTAGAATTACCTACGCGAGAAGTAGAAGTCCTTCACTTGGAAATATTGGACTATACCTTTCCACACATTACCCTTCTGACACATATTTCGTCTGGAGGATATATACGAAGCTTAGCTCGGGATATCAGTGAGGCTTTGGGTGGTACCTGAGTAGTTACAGAACTTCGCCGCACCAAGATAGATACCCTGAGTCTCAATACGGATGAGCTCGTATATACAGAACCACGACCCGGAGAACTTATGGGGATTCGAGAAGTTGGATACGATGTAGTTTTTCCAGATATACAACGAATTGATCTCTCCGATGAAGAATTTGCTACCGTAAGCCATGGGCATGCGATTCCGAGAAGAGATAGTATCACCAGTCAAAAAGTTTTTGGGTATTATAAAGATGAACCTCTGGTACTTTTGCGTGAAAAATTGCACACGTATGCTCCACTCAGATTCAAAATATAATCACCGCGAAGTTTTTTCTCAGAAAATTGCGCGAGGGTCTTTTTGTGGTATCATAAACCCATGAATACCATTTCGGAAAAAGCTCAAGCCGTAGTAGATCATGTTGATTCTATTGCTCATACTCCCCTACTTCCACTATCGGGAGTTTCTTTTTCGCAATTTCTCCTCACCCATAAGCGGTTCCCTATTATTGCTGTGACGGGACAATCTGGAGTTGGGAAAACCACATTCACCAATCTCTGCATTCAACACTTAGAAGCAGCCCTCGAAGATGATATCCAACTTATCGGCCACGTCCCCGTCAAAAAATTGGTAGAACTTCCTCAAATGAGCCCCTATCTTGCAGCCATCAAAGCATCCTCCGATGGACTGGGACAAGAAGTATGGGAAAAGAACCAAGAGCTCTTTCGAGTCTTAGATGCGAGCATCATTACCAATGCTTTTCTCCAATCAAAAAATGCTATTGTCGTGATGGATTTTTCTATTATCCAAGTGCTCGTCTTCGCTTTTCTCAAAATACAGGGAAAATCCGGGAAAAAATTCACTACGGAATTTAATGCCATGTTTCAGAAACTTCCAAAACCTGATTTTGTTATCCAAATTCAAGCAGATCCTGATGTAGTCTTATCCCGAATTGCTCAAAGAGGCACTTATATTGACCGTACCCTCGAACATATTACTCGAGAACTTCATGGTTATTACGATATAAATGGTCGTGATATTATCGGAGAATACTACAAAAATACTCCCGTGATTTCCATAGATACCACTGATCTCAACCTCAAAGAGGATTTGCTCGATCAAACCGTAGCCACCAAAACCGCGGTGCAAGAAGTACTCGATCGGATCAATAAAATGGCAAGAAATTCTGCCTAATCCATAATAATGGAAGTTTCTTTTTGAGAGAGTAGGTGTCGAAAAGTCACCTTACCATATCGACTAATTATATGGTTTTTTAAGGCTTCCATCATTTCTTTTTCTGTCTCACCACCCGCTCGTTTTGCTTCACGAACACTCATCTTGTAATTGTACGGATCCCAATCAACATTTTTCACGAGACCGTCATTCTGGGCATTTTGGAAGCATTCTTGGGAGCAAAATCCACCGTGAGCCAAATACTCTTTGTGGTCGGCAATGAGTCGAGCATTACAGGCGGCATATCGACAATTTTCACAGTTATCGGTAGGCTTTCCCGAATACAAACATGATCCAATAGTGGTATGAGTTTGACCATCTCCAATCTGTGTCGATACGCGTCCGTCAAACGTGTAGAGGTTTCCGAGCCAATTCCCATCGTTATAGGTGTTGGTATATTTTACCACTCCCCCTTCGATAGCATATACCTCATCAAGACCCGCTTTATTCATGATTACGGCTGCCTTTTCACAACGAATTCCTCCAGTACAGTACCAAATAATTTTCTTATTTTTCGCTGTTTCACGATATCGTTCTAATAATTTAGGCACTTCACGAAAGTTGACCGTTCCGGCAGGAATAGCTCCCTTAAAATGACCGAGTTGATACTCATAATCATTTCTCATATCAAGAATGAGGTACTCATCTGTTTTCCCTTCATCAAGAATTTGTTTGAAAGCCTCTGGTGTAAGTTCTTTACGAAATTTCTCAACTTCCTGTGCGGTGACTTTTTCACCAACTGTGACAATTTCATCACGGTACTTTACCGTCATTTTATCAAATTTGTGACCATCGACGTTGTTTGCCTTGGAGTCAATATCTGGAATATTTTGAAATTCTGGAACGGAGTTCAAATACTCACGGTACGCCCAGAGTTGCCCGGCATTTCCGGTAACGGTAGCAGAAATCCCTTCGGTACCAATATATACTCGCCCCTTGAGACCAATATCGTGGGTAAATTTCCATTGTTCCTCAACCAAACGGTGAGCTTCAGCTTCGGGAATATCGACAAATTTATAAAATGTCAGAAGCTGAAAATGTTCTTGATGTCGCATGATAAAAAAGATTAGGCACTTGCAAGGTGCGGATCTAAAAAAAGTAGTCGCAGTATAGAGAAAAATCTCAAAAAACCAAACAAAAGAAGCTTACGGATATAGCTCAAATCGTACGATATATCCAATACGATCCATGGCGATTTCGAACGCTTTGGCAGCAGCAAGTATTCGCTCGCGATCGTCTTGATTGGTGGTAATATCTGGACCAGCCATGAGTCGATCATACGCATCTGCCACTTCTCCCCAACCTGGTTGAATTTTATGAAGTTTGAGCATTTGAAGTCGTCGATCTATATCATTACTTATAGAAGATAGCGACATAAAGAGCGTTCCTAGTTTATACATTTCTTCTTCCTTAGATACAACAGACACTCCAGCCTTGAGTCCATACGTCCAAATACCCATGGGACTCACAATACGTTCTTCCGTTTGAAATGGTAATTTCTCTTTTTGCCTGGATACCATCATTCGAAAATCATCACTACTCGGTGGAGCTATGCGGGTAACCAATTCTCCACCAACTACATCGCGTATTTCTGAAGATTCAGCAAACAATGGATGCGTATGGAAGTAGACCACTTTCTGGAGTTTGGTATGAGGTATTCAAAAAGAGGAAATATCAGGAACCTCTATTGAGCCGTTATTTCAACGAGCTAATGGGATACCTCGTCGTGTACCATCAGTATAATATACTATCGCGAAAGCGAACTCATCCGTTTGGGTTCGAGCGAGTTTTGCGTATTCCTGCACCCAAATTAATTCCGAAAAATTTGGGCTTACGAGCGCGGTTTGATCCAACAAAAAATCCATAGGCACAAGTGATACCTCTGGATTATTATAAAATTCTTGCTTTGAATAACCCTCCTCCATGATGGCTTCGTATTAAAATTTAGCTGTCCATTGTACTCCAACTCCATTTTTGAGGACTCCTACTCATACCCTTGAATCATTGAAAGTATTTCGATTTGTTTTTACTGGAGTGAGATTGAATTCTACTCCAAGTCGAAGTCAACGAGAATTTCCGATCACCAGTTGAGCGTCTGGAGTGAGATTACTTCGCACTCCTCTTTGTAAGTAGCTGAGCATTTTTTCATCATTCATTTCAGGAGATACTCGTGAGTGTGAATCCAATAAAACATTACTGGTTTGGGCCTTTACATGCTCAGCAATCTTAATATGAGATTCCGAAGTATTTTTGACTCAAGTAATTTGTGCATCTGTAGCATGCGCCAATGATATAGCAGTCGTAAGAAAGGTGGTTCCAACGAGTATTGGGAAAGAATTCATACAAAAAGTAACAAAATATAGTGTGACTTTTGGTATTGGTATTGGTGTGTTGGGGTGTAATGATATGACTGTAAGAAAATTTTTTGAAAAATCAATAGAAGTTAGACTCTGTTTTATCAAGTAATCAGCTTTATTTCCAAAAAATAAAGGGTAACCTATGGCAAGTTAACTATTATTTTGTATGAAAATCAATAAAAATTTCTCCTGAAGACAGGATGAAATCATACGAAAAAATAATACTCCTATCTATATTACCAAAAAACAACACTTCTCTGTTACTTCTATCTTTGGTTTTACCCTCACGGAACTTGTTGTAGTTATCACTATTCTTGCAATACTTGGGACGATAGGATTCATAGGAATACAAGGATATTCTGCTCGAGCTCGAGATAGTGTACGAATTACCGACATGAGCACTCTCCTTAAGGGACTTTCCGTATGGAAAGCTCAAGCAGACACATATCCAATTCCAGAAAATGCTATATCTATACTTGCTGGAGATGGTTCAGTTATATCGTATCAGGGATATCTTGGAGATGTTACTTCCAGGCAAATTCATATGGATAAAACCGTATTAGATCCAAAAGATCAGGTGAAGTATGCGTATGCAGTCGATGTTACGAAAAAGAAAGTACAGATTATCGGGTATATGGAATCCTGAGTAGGATTACAGCTTATGACCCTCTTAGATCCAGTGAATATCGCCTTTGCTGCAGTGAATTATATGGATCGACATATTTATATAATGGGAGATCAAATAGGAGTTTTAACTACTGCGACCAATGCTCCAGTACAAGATACTTACACGAGTACCTGAGTAAATCTTGGGGCAATTGACACCACTGGAATGACGGCTTATTTTGGAGGAACTGCCTATGGAGCAGGAAAAAGTACTGGTACGGGAGATATTCTCATTTCTCAAATGCTTGGAGCGGTCAATGGAACCATACCTTGTAATCCAATGACGTATAGTGGATATACTATTACTGCACTCTCTCACAACGAAACTAAAAGCTTTACTAAGAGCCTGTCTATTGCTCAATGAACTGGCACAGGAACCCTACAAATTCAATGTTTGAATGGGGATTTAGATATGATTCATGCAAACGAGAATGTTTCTGTGAGTTGCACTTCTGGATATGTAAATACTGGTAATAATCTTTGTGTAGCAGATGTATGTGGTGGAAGTGTACCAGCAAATTCAGAAGTACTTGTCGGAACTACTCAGACCATATCACAGAATTGGACCAAGGGAACTGGAGTAGCTGGTGTATGTACTTTTGAGTGTAAGGTAAACTATACTTGGAATGCTGGATCATCTACTTGTATAGCTAATACACAAATTGCACCTGCTTGCAATGGAAGTGTAGCTTCCAATGCTACGAGCAATGCTACCACTACTTCTTGGACACAAACTTGGAATGGATCTACCTGGTTGCCTGTCTATACTTTTACACAAAATATTACTCCAAGTATTTGTACCTATACTTGTAATACTGGCTACACTTGGAATAGTGGAAGTCAGATTTGCGTACAAAATACCTATACCGTTTCTGGATCATTTGGATCAAATGCAGCAGGACAAAGCATTTCTGTTTGTGGAACAAATGTGACTGCAGATGGAAGTGGAAATTTCTCCAGAGCAAATGTTCCTCATGGAACTGTTTGTAATAATGTGTCAGCATCTCGAGCAGGATATACCTGTACTACATCAGTAAATGGTCCAACCAGTGTGACTTCAGCCATATCTAATATTTCAGGAAATTGTTCGGATATAACCGCTCCAACCATAAGTAATGTCACAGCTTCAAGTCCAGCATGTGCTACGGTGAGAATAACTATAAATGGTGCCACCGACACGGTAGCTTTACAAGTCACTCCCTATAGTTTTGATGGAGGCTCTACTTGGCAAGCAAGTGCGTATAAGGATTTTAGTGGAACTTCATATACGATTGCGGCAAATCTTATCAAAGTTCGAGATGCAGCAGGTAATGTATATACCCATGCAAGTTCAGTGAACGGAACAGCAACTAGTTGCGCAGTAAATTGTACTTATAACACCTACCAATGAGGAACTTGTAGTGCCAGTTGTGGTGGAGGTAGTTATGGACTCTATTATACCAAAACGATAACAGAGAGTGGAGGCGGTACTTGTCCCATATCAGAAGGTCAGTTCGCGAGTTGGGGAGGAAGTTCTTGTAATACTCAAGCGTGTCCGGTGAATGGAGTATGTAATAATACGGTTCAGTATGCTTGCTCAGCTGGTAGCTCTACATCAAACTCAGCTGGATCATGTGGGGGTAGTTCAACATGGACTTGTGCTGGTCTAAACGGTGGAAGTAGTGCGAGTTGTAGTAAGGCAAATGCGGCATGTCCTATAAATGGAGGCTGGAGTGGATGGAATTATTGGTATTCTGCAAACTATGGTTGTAATAATTATACCTACGATTATTACATTCGATACTGTAATAATCCAGCTCCAGCAAATGGTTGAGCCTCCTGTTCAGGAGGTGACACTACCTATAACACCTATTACAATTGAGCTTGTTGTGTGGGAAATATGGGAAGCTCTTGTATTGCCTATGATAGTGGTTGGACAGATTCGAGTCAGCTAAAATTTGCATGAGTTTGGTGTAGTCCAGGTCCATACTGGGTTACTTACTCATCTTGTCCAAGTTCAGATCCAGAATCCTACTGTACCGTAGGATGTGGATATCATGTCTATGGAACTATTCAATGTAACTGATCTTGTCAATAATTCATATTTTTTATCTTTCCATGAAACATTTTACTTTATGTTTTGCTCTCGTTGTATTTCTTACCTCTTGCTGAAATAATCAAGAAGTGATCACTTCGTCTTCCATTGATGAGACAAAAAATAACATAACTACCCAAGAAAGAGTTTTATCAGATAATTCTGATACTAGTCGCTTGGCATGAAGTGATACGATTCAAGCTTCAGAATCAATAAGGACTACTGTAATCAATCCAGAATCTCATCCAAAATTTGCACTTCTTAAAAAAGATCAAAATCTTTTGGCTACCACCCTAATAAAACTTCAAGATCCCACATATCAAAATTTGATAAAGGAACGTGTTTCAATAGTAGAATGAAAAGAAATATGGACTCCTGAAATTATTAAAATTGATACAGAATTCCATGATGCCATTTTAAATAAATGAGCATCAAATTCATGAAATACATGAGTATTTGTTGAAATTTTGAAAAAGAAGAATGATCTTGTATCCGCATTGCGAACTACTCAAGAATATAGAAATTATATGCAAACTCATAGCGGAAAACTGCATGAGATAGATACTAAATTGCAAGCATACACAACACTCGAAACTCAAGCGCTTCAAGCAGAAATTACAGCACTTACCGAAGAGATTTATGGCACGGCGAGATAGTACATTCGAGCATATATTTACCGAGAGATATTATCGTTTTTTTGATACCTCCAGCATCATTCCATATGATCATCTACCATGCCACAAGCCTGCATAAAAGCGTAACAAATAGTGGATCAGCAAAAATTAAATCCTGCTTTTTTTAAAGCTTTTGATAGACTATCAGATTCCAAAGATTTCGTACGATAAATCTCAGAATATTCGATTGGTTGTGTGGGGGAAAAACTCCAGATCCAAGTCGAAAAGTTAATTCACTTTCATGTAAGTTCTAAATAGGCTTTTGCATTCTTCACCACTGCCTCTACTTTGAGTCGATGACGAATAATTCGCTCATCTTTTGAGACGGAATCAATTTTGGAATCAGTCCAGCATGACAACTTCTCTGGATCAAATCCATCATACACCTCTCGCATACCAGAACGACGCTTAAGGATAGTAAACCAAGAGAGTCCTGCCTGTTGTCACTCAAGACAAAGAAGCTCGAAAAGTTTTTGAGAATCATGGAGTTCTCTCCCCCATTCTTCGTCGTGATAAGCAATATAGAGTGGGTCGGTGGTTACCCAGGAACACCGAGATTTATGCATTTGATTTATTATTTAATAATAATGAAATAGACTATAAATAGTTTCAAATCTTTAGTCAGCACAGAGTACTTTATCGCCAGAAATAAATACTCACCAATTACCTATACCACCAGATCATCTATTTTCCCAACTAGTACCATTCCATCGATGTGCTTCTCAAGATACATGACATGGTTGAATAATATTTCAACTATATCATGTAAAAGGTGGAGCAAAAGTAGTACACCAATTACAATTAGACGTTACTACATAAAAAGATCTGTTTTCGGGCCTACAGTAACCTCATGAAGTTGATGCTCAATTCCATGATGATCATGGAGCTTTTTTACCATAAACATTACAAATATCAGCATGGGTATTATGTGTAACAGTAGATCCAATATAAGCTAATGTGACATCATATGGACGAAATACATATCAGTTCCATGTTACCTGAGGAACACAACTACCTCCAATCCAAGAACTACTATTTCCACACTTAAACTGACACGTATTCGTAACTGGACTCGCAGAATATCCAGCCGTGACTGCACTGAGAGTAGAAGCACCAGCTACGGAATAACTCGCAGTATTATTAAAATACACCGCATTACTTGGAA
>JAQTZK010000032.1 GCA_028687815.1 Candidatus Altimarinota bacterium
AAATCGAGATGGAGTTTCGTTATTTTGATCAACATCCATCTTCATGATTTTTGCCTTTCCTTCTGTTTTGGTAGCTAACGCATCGAGTCGAGGAAGCATAACTTGGCAAGGCCCACACCAAGTGGCCCAAAAATCAACAAGAACGAGTCCAGAAGCGGTATCAGTAGCAAATGAAGCATCAGTAGAATGTACTACAAGAGACATATAAATATAATTAAAAAGTAACAGAGAACTTTAAGGAGAAAGGAAGAAAATGCAACAGCTTTTTTATCTCTGAGCCAAAGTCTCCTTTCCCAACCGCACCAAATCAGCAACTTCACACAAAATTTTGTTCTTTTGCTCTGTAATTTTTTCTGATTGAGCTGTATCTCGAATCGATGCAAGATTGAGATCAATCGCCGCAAAAGCCGATGAAAGTGAAGATTCAAGAAGCGTAATAGCCACCCGAACATCAGAAAGCACTTGTGGATTACCTACTTGAGCACAAGCACATGAAATCCGAAGTAATTCTGATACTACTTCCCCAAATCTCAACGGTACCTCACAGGCATGTATCAAAGCAGCTTGTAGTGCGGTTGAACGAATTTTCTGCTCTTCCGGAGTAGATTTTGGTAATTTGAGTCCCGTAAGATACCCCTCGAATGCACCAATATCCAAACGATAGATTTCCTTGAGAGATTCTATAAGAAGCGTTATCTTACTAAAATCAGAAGAATCAGAAAGATTCTTTGTCAGTGAATATACCATCGAGGTCATAGAGGCTCCAAGAATAGCTACCACTGCAGCAATTCCCCCACCTCCTGGCATAGTAGCCCCAGAAGCTAGTACCACAAAATCATTTACCGAAAGTTCAAAATGATCTCGTTGTTTCTGTAATTGAATCGCTCTGAGTACATTTTGAAATACAATTCCCGTGGTAATCATTCCGACTCCGCCCGGTACGGGGGTTACAAATTTTGCTATCTGGCTAACCGCTTCATAATCGACATCTCCGACCATTTTTCCCGCCTCATTCAAAGCGGTACCAACATCTATCACAAAGCTCGTCTCGGTAACCATTTCCTGAGTAATAAGTCCCGGTTTTCCTACGGCACTCACAATAATATCCGCACTTCGACACATTTCCGGTATATTCGTTGTTTCTGCATTACAGGCAGTCACCGTAGCTCCGTGGTATATCAGAAGCATCGCTAATGGTTTCCCTACCGTACGACCACTCCCAACGAGTACAATATGTTTTCCGGCCACTTTGCCACTGTATTGCTCCATAAGATGCAAACAGGCAAGCGGAGTGGCTGGAAGAATAGCAGATTCAAGACTTCCTGATTGGAGTTTTCCCAAATTTTCCTCATGAAGTCCATCAATATCTTTGAGTGGATCCACACGGGCAAGCGCTTTTGCATAATCCAATCCTTCAGGAAATGGACTTTCAATCAGTATGCCATGAACTTTGACGTCATGCGAACGCATGGCAATGTGACGCTCCAATTCCGCTTGAGAAATACTTGCTGGGAAATGTTCAATTTCTACCGCAATTCCGAGTCATTCGGCTACTTTCTTCTTAGTATTCGCATACATAAGTGAAGCTTCGTCATCCCCTACAAGAATTACAGAAATCTTCGGCTCAATTCCTTGGATCTTGAGTTGGATGACATCCTGAGAAATAGCATCACGAATCGTAGTTGAGATGTGTTTGATATCCATAATTTCTAATGATTGGTTCGATATATTCCCGAAATAATATTTCCTGATTTGATAATTTGTGCTGGATCTGGAACAAAATTTTCTTGATTTAGCGCTATATAATTTTCGCTCCATCCCGAGAATTCTACTCCATTTGTTCGTCCTTCCAATAACAACTGAAAAACCACCTTATCATTTTGTTTCTCAAATTCAACTTTAGCCACCTGACCCGCTTCAAGTAATCGATGTAATCGATCTTGCTTTACTGATTCGGTTATTTGATTTGGGAATTTTCCAGCAGGTACATGATATTTGTCTACGTGAGCAGAAAAGGGAAATGCATGAAGTTGAGAAACTCAAAATTGTTCTACGAGTGAAAGAGTGTCAGCAAAATCTACCTCAGTTTCTCCCGGAAATCCTACGATCAAATCCGCTCCAATTTGAATGCGGATTCCATCTGTTCGTTTCAACTCCCGGAGTTGCTTCAGTCTTTTAAGGAGCGTGGCTCGATCATAGTGCCTCCCCATAGCTTTGAGTATCGTATCAGAGCCCGATTGCACCGAAAGATGTACGTAGGCATGAAGTCTTGTATTTTTGAATCGTTCCAGTAATGCATCAGATACAAATTCTACTCCCAAACTTGAAATACGAAGTCGCTCGATTGTGGTTTCTGCCAAAATTCTATCGATCAAACTTGGGAGTTGTCCCGAAGCAAAATCATTGGAAGAAGCACTTCCCCAAGCCCCAAGATTGATACCCGTCAATACCACCTCTTTCCCTCCTGATACTGTGTAGTCTTGTATTTCTTGAATAATCGCTTCAGCGGGACGATATGAATGTCGTCATCGAGCCTGAACCGTAAGGCAAAAAGTACAAAAATTATCACATCCCGTCTGGATAACCACCGTTTTTCTGGTCATTACCGCTCCGGCAATTTTATTTCGTATATTCGAAAGTTTTAGTTTGAAATTCTGGGGAAGTAATTGAGCTATGGGAGGTTCTTCTGGAAGGAGTATAATCTTATCTTTATAAGGAAGCAATTCCACATATTGATCAAAAAAAGCAGGGTCAACTTCTCCATTTCGAAAAGTACCACACCCAGTAATATACAATTTCTCATTGGTTTTCAGCTTTTTGATTGTTTTAAGGGCAAATTTTAACCATCGACTTTTTGCTTGATCGGTCACGACACAAGAAGCCACCAGAACTCATTCCTGTTGTCATATTTTAGTTTCATTTACCCATTTCTGAGCAAAATATGTGTTCGTCTTACATCAAAATACCTTGATTTGCATATTTCGGGAGTATAATGACGGGTCAATGTTTTGCAAGAATGTCAGAATCGCTATGGATAAATATCAAAAAATATTTATAATATAGGATATATGGAACATATAATAAATCGCTCAAATTCGAAGTGAGCGCATCCATCTTGGCCAAAGCGACTCTTACATGGTGCCATTCAAGTCACACATAACATTAAGGACTGACTGGAAAAACTCTTAATACATCGTACTGATCCAAAATGGTCCAAGTTACTTGAGCAAATTCGAAATCGCATTCAAAATCCAAGATATCTGGATAGCAATGATGCTATTCGAGATTTTGAAAGTCTGGTTTTTGTAGTATACCGAGATAAGCTATTTGCTGGAAAAACCGAGCGTGAAGCTTATCAAATACGAAAAGATCTCCTCAAATTTATTTTATTTCTTCGAGGACTCTCCAATAGCTCTGGACTCATCAAAAAACGACAAAGTGGGTATTCCGCTTTCAGTCACTGGATGGATGCGGTATATATTTATCTAGAAAATGATCCCCACCCTACAATTCAAGGGATTCGAGAAATAGCCGCCCATGATTCTTTGGAAGATCCTGATTTTTCTGTCGGCAATCGAAGTGCTCAAATCCGATGGGCCACCCCAGAGAAAGTGAGAAAACAACTTATCAAATATGGTGGGGAAGATACGGTTCATCGAGTAGAGATGCAGTTTACCAAGCCATGAGTAACCGCAAAACACTATGCGCAATCAAGAGATTTACACGGAGATCAAGAATCATTACTTGATGATACTTCACTTCTCCAAAAATTCTTTGTCCTTGGAACACCTACACATCATCAAGAAGCCAGAATTGAACGAAATCGCCGATTTCTCGAAAATATACGAGAAAAAACAGATGATGCCACGTTTCGTAAAAAACTAGCGGATACGCTTTCGAATATTCGAAACATTGATGCCTATATACTTTTAGAAAAAGAAAATAGTCAAAATCAAATTGACTGAAAAAAGAAAATGGAAAGAAAATGCGGTGAAATTGTAGAATTTCTTCTCCCTCGTGCCAGAGAAGTGGCACCCAGTTATTATGTACAGCTCGTGAGTGAAGTGGAGTCTCTCAAGGCTACCTATCATTTGACAGTGTCTCTCCATGGAAATACGAGCTCCAGTACTGCATTTCAAAAAGCAATCGAGCAAAGTACACGACAGGGGATTGAATTTAAAGTAGTTCGTGGTCGAGCAATTAGTGAACATGTCACGACACATCGTGTAACTTTGGAGGCAAGAAAAAAAATGTAATTTGCAGAAGAGAATATGTTACTTACCCAACATATTATTTAGATGAATCGTACGTTTCGATAAGTTTGAAAAGTGCTTTGGAATAAGTAAAAATGTGGAATGGATTTTTATTTCCATTCCACATTTTGAAGTTCGGTTTACATTTAGCTTTATTTTTTTCACCATAAAAAAAGTCCCGCTAGGCGGGACTTGAGTGAAAAACGGTTGTCTTGGTAGACGGTATCCGAAAATCAGTAGACTCTTGACTTCATCCAAAGAGAGCGCTAAAGGCTCAAAGGGGGGCGGAGAAGCACAAGTAGGAGTGCTTTGTTAGGGCGGCTGAAATAAATCAGACTTACTTTGCTTGGGCAGGAATTTTTGGATCGCCATCTTCGCCTTTGCGATTGTGTTTTTATTTGATGAAGGTGATGTTACCCAGTATCCGAGCTCTTATATATTCTATTTTGGATATATGGTCAGCTTCTCGGTAACATCACCTTCTATTTGTATTGAAAAAAGACTTTGATATACATCGCGGTCGGTGTTGATTTTTATTTTTGTTGGAGGCTAATAGAGAACAACTCTCTTCGCCATTCTAGCAGAGTAAGATTTTTTAATGAGCAGTCCCGGTGAAGATAGGAGTCCTACTTCGTTGGGTACAAATGTATAGTATCCTATATCGCAAAACCTGACTACAAATGAGATATTGACTATATAAAAATATAGTGTAATAGGATTGATTTTTACTATTGTAAAGCCTATTTTAAAAGAAAAGTGAAATTATAATTTAAAATAAATATTTGTTTAGGAAAAGTGTGAAATAGTGCAAAATAACTGCTTATTGAACAAATAAATAATACGAAACAAACCTGAATTCTAAGCCAAAACTCGCACTATCTTACTCATATTTTTCTATAGTTTATTCACAGCATATGCACATTTTGCATACTCGACTACTAGATATTGTGAAAAACTTCTATCTGGCCACTATTGGCACAAATACCCTCTCTTTCACTACCCTTCGAAAGACAGAACTTGGTGATATTGCCATCTGAATTTTTTGACTGTCAAAAACTATTGGCGTAAATCTAATTGAGTTAGTTAGATAAACTTATGATTTGATTATCTCTTTATCAAACTCTACATACCTACTGCAAAATTACTCAAAGAAAAAGATGAATCCTAAGGTTGATTCATCTTTTTCTAGTAGATCAGGTACAAGAAATCATAGAAAGCATTTGGAATTCATGGGATTTCTTTGTCAGATCAAATGTAATTACCCGTTACTTCGGGTATTTTTTCGACCACCACTACTTCCACCCCCACGAGATGGACGTCCAATAAGAAACATATCCCGAGACATATCCATATCGATAAATTCGTCGACGGCTTCTTTTATACGTCCAGAAGTGGTTCGACCAAAGGCAATCACCTCCACTTGCACTCCAAAGGTTGATTTGAGGTGTTCTACGAGTGGAATATAGTCACCATCTCCACTCGCGAGCACAATAGCATCGAGTCTCGGTGCCAATCGAATCGCATCGAGCGTAATTCCGACATCCCAATCTCCTTTTTTGGTACCGTCAAAAAATACTTGAAGATCTTTGGTTTTGGTTTCTATTCCTCGATCATTGAGGGCTTCAAAGAAGGTGTCTTCTTCGGGAGAGTCTGATTTTACTACATACGCAATCGCTCGTACCAATTCTCGACCAGCGGTGGCTTGTTCGAGAAGTTCGGCAAAATTAACTCGCTGACCATAGAGACTTCGTGCGGAATGATAGAGATTGTTGGTGTCGATAAGTACCGCAACACGTTGGTTCGGATGTTTGATAATAGTCATAGGGAAAGTATACGGATTAATATCGTATTCTCGAAAAAATCTATTTTGGTTTTGTCGTAATTACCTGTTCTTCAAAATAACTCGCAAGCACTTGAATACCTACATGTTCACTCGAGGCAAAGAAGAGTCCCGTTCCTACTGAGGCATTCAGAAGAATATATTTCTCCTGATCGGTTAGTTTGAAGATGTTTTGGAGCACATCGATCGATGCAGGAGACTGTTTAAGCAGAAGCTGAATCGACGAGTTCGTTACAATAGCCTTTCCGTAGCTGGAAGTCATAAAGTCTTCAACGTCTTGCGTAATCGTTGTTACCCCAAGTCCGTATTTTCGAGCTCGTTTTACGAGTCCAAACAAGAACTTCGCCGAATCTTCGTGCTGCATAATATTCCATGCTTCATCCACAACGAGGATACGCTTCTTGAGGCTCGATCGAGTCACATTCCATACGTATCCAAGTAGGATAAACATCGCTACTGGTCGCAGAATATCATCCAAATCACGTACCGAGAAAACCATAAGTCCGTCGGACATAGAAATATTGGTTTGCTCCGAGAATACTCCGGAGAATACTCCATACACATATTTTTCGAGACGTTCTACCAGACTCTTAGCTCCGTCCATGGTTTCGAGTACCGAGTAGAGATCCTTCATGACCGGAATTTCTTTACCGATAATAGAATCATCGGTGAACGTAATTCCCTTCAATGAATATACGGTAGTCATCGCCTTTTCGAGCATAGCCTCCTCGCTCGCCGTACATTTCCCAAGCATGAGATTCATGAGTCCTATCAAGTTGATAATAGAACCTCGAAGGAGATCTCCCGGCTTGGTCTCAGTATCCTTGAGAGCTCGTGGAAGATCAAATGGATTGATACGCTCATTGGAGTTGAGGTTGATATTGAGATAGCTTCCCCCTACCGTATCCACGAGCGCCTTGTATTCGTTTTCTGGGTCAATAACGATAACGTCCGTCCCCATCATGAGCGAACGGAGAATTTCCAATTTTACAGCAAATGACTTTCCTCAACCTGACTTAGCAAACACGACCATATTCGCATTTTCTGTTCGGAATCGGTCAAAAATAATGAGAGAATTATTGTGCGTATTTACTCCGTACAAAATACCATCATCTTGCGAGAGAGATGCAGAAGTAAACGGGAATGTCGTAGAAAGTCCCTTCGTCGAGATATTTCGATACACTCCTACTTCGTCCTTCGCAAATGGTCCTGTGGCAATAAAGGCCTGTTCGGTGCGAAGAAAGGCTTGTTTCGTAAGGATATTTCGTCCAGAAAGGAGGTTATCAAAACTATTGGAAAGCTTCTTCAATGCCTCATCTCCATCTCCATACAAGGTTACGTAAATCGAGAAGTGGAAGTAGCGCTCCTGACCTCGAGTAAGTGAACCTCGAAGCTCCTCAACGTCCTGAATCTGTGCATCAATAGCTGGATCGCTCAAAAGTCCCTTATCCATATTGATAGATCGCTCCGAGTAGAGTTCCGTAAGACGTTTTTTGAGAAATTTCATGACAAAAGCCCCTTCGATTGGGTAGATGAACATCGACATATCAAACTTCACATCCCAGTTGATGAGTGGAGAAAGCCAGTTTCCCTCAAGAAAATCTGGATAGGCATACGTAAATACCGAGCGAATTACCGTGTCTCCAATCTGTATATGCTTAGCATCCACCTTCATCATGGATGGGGCAATGGTGTCTTTGATGTACGCGAGTGCTTCGTAGTATTCTTTTTCTCCTTGGCGAAGCTCCCGTTCTTCTTGCTTGGTGAGTTTTTTATTTGGATCATCTACCACCATGGCAGTAGTCTCAGGTTCTGCTACCGGAGCCACTTCGAGCTCCATGGGAACTACTGGAGAAGTGGGAATAGGCTCAGGAATCGGAGATGCAAAAATAGCCGCTGGTGCCGCCATAGGAGATGGGGCATCTACTATGGCTTGCGGTTGGATTTTTTCGAATCCTTGGGAATCTCCCGTATAGTTTTTACTTACCAATTCAAGAAGAACTGATTTCTGAGTTGTATCTGACATATAGGTATTCTATCAAGTAGCTTTTCAAAAGGCAAATATCTCGCCTCATTTAGCTTTTACAAAATGAAAAGGAGTGGTGGAGTACATTTTTGGTGCTCCACCACTCCCACTAGGACATTCTATTAATTATTCCAATTCCACTCGGTAATATTCTCCTTGGCAATATGCCGATTCTCTGGACTCACTTTCACCCCATCCTTATATCGAATAACAATCAGAGTAATATCATCAAATTGGCGATGGTTGTATCCCATAAATTTGGAAAGCTCAATCGTAATATGTTTGAAAATTCCAATGGCCGTTTTAATAGGAGCATCAGCAATAATTTGTACCAGTCGTTCAATTCCAAACATGAGATCAGACTCTTTATTTCCATTGCGCGATTCGGTAATTCCATCCGTATACATAATGAGACAATCTCCTGGATCAAATGGAACGCTCATTTCTTTGAGGATTTTTGATATATCTCGCGTCATACCGAGCGCAATACCTCAGGATTTTACCGTAAATACTCGATTTTGTGCTTTCTTGTAGATCAATAGATATTCATGTCCTGATCCAGTCATGTAGAGCTTTTTGTCTCGCTCATTCCATCTCACCATAAGTAGGGTCATGAGCATATTTGATTTTACACGAGGCTTCAGGATCTCATTGGTGCGAACCAGAATATCTGCTGAGTTTTCAATCATTTTGGAAAATCCGGAAATCAAGGCATTTACCATCATCATGACAAATCCAGAGGCTACCCCATGACCCGTAACGTCTCCGATATACACATAGGTATTTTCTCATTGAGAGATAATATCATAACTATCTCCACCTACTTCGGTAGCTGACTTGGTATCAGAAATGATTTCTAGTGATGCAATTTCAGGATGTGTTTTTTTGAGGACATGTTTCTGGATATCTGAGGCAAGTTCTACTTCAGACCGGAGCACTCGCCCAGATTGAAATTCTTCTTTAAAATTCTTGAGAATTTCCAAACTTCTATGGAAAAAATTTCCAACATACGAGATATCTTGATTTTGGATATTCGTATTCAGTCGTCTCGGACTCTGAACTCCCGCAAGAAAGTGAGCAATTTCAGTACGAAGAATTCGAATCGGATCAATGTAGGTTCTTTTGAGAAAAAGATAGAGTAATCCCCAGAAAATTAAAGTAAGCCCAAAGAAGATTCCTTGCTTGAACATTATATCCAGATGCTCAAAAAATCAGAGTACAGGAAAGTAAAGTATTCCGAATAGAACGCCAAAAGTGGCTATTTGTAATGAGAAAAATAGCAGAAATAGCGCGGAAAAAAGGGTTATTCGGAGGCTTTTCATATGGGTATCCTATCATCTTATTTATTAAAATGCAAGAAACTAGCTTTTTCGTAAATCTTTCCTTGCGACTCCCCCATTTTCCCCTATGATGTTCTCAGCGCATATTTCTTAATTATTGTGTATGAATTCACTAAACAAGGTGCAACTCATCGGAAACCTTACCGCTAACGCGGAGGTAAAGGAAACTCCGAATGGGCAGAAGGTCGCAAGTTTTAGTATCGCTACCAACCGAGTATGGAAGGATAGCGCAGGTATGAAGCAAGAGCAAGTAGAATTTCATAATATTTCAGCTTGGGCTGGTCTCGCGAGTATTATTGAGCAATATACTTCTAAGGGGAAAAAAGTGTACGTGGAAGGACGACTCCAAACTCGAAGTTGGGATGATCCATCCGGTCAGAAACGTTACAAGACCGAAGTAGTTGCTGAGAATATTATTCTCCTTTCTACCAGCGGTAGTCGAGAAGATTCGTATGGTGATGCTTCTATGACATCTGGAGTTGAAGAAATGAGTTCTGCTCCAAAAACCAAGAAAGCAGCTAAGATTGAAGAAGAAATTCATATCGAAGATATTCCGTTTTAGGCAACTCACCTTCAAAAAACCTCTGATTTTCAGAGGTTTTTTTATATTGAAGTAACTATCCAAATTATTATGGTACCAATCCAAACAGATGATATCCCCACTTCTGTCGATTATTCATAGCTGCCGTAGGAGATATAACAGCACGTTCTGCAATAATAGTAGCCGTATCCAGAGTTACATAGTTAGAAACCTCTTTCTGATCGACCAAAAATATAGCTTCTTCTCCCGGATTTTTACGATTTTGTGAAGCTTTCATGATTCGATCGGTATAAGCATTCGTTTGAACCGTAGCGAGATATTCTTTTTTGGACTCAATTCTGTCATACAATCGAATACTTTCTTTCTCAATATTTTCCATATAAGTATTTACCTGAAAATCTTGATATTTGTAATACACGACAAGATAGACCTCGTATACAATAACGAGAATCAGTAGAGCAAGAATATATTGGAATCGCGATGGCAACTTGTAGTCGATTAATTTTGCTATACAATATCGAAAAGAGAAAAAATTTCTATTCGACTTTTCATGTACCTATACCTCCTCATTCGTCAACATATTATACCCGTTGTGTTGACATTTCTCGTAACTATTATTACTTTTCTCCTATTTGTCGATGTGGGACAGACCCAAGGCAGAGCTATTACCAAAGAGCGTATCAATCCATATGTGCTAGCCACGCAAGGCAAAACTATTGTGAAAAGTGGAGATGGAACCACCACAACACTTGATTCACAACAGAAAAAAAATATAGGAACGGAAGATAAAATACGAACTCTTGCTAATTCTTCGGCTACTATTTTTTGGTCAGATGGATCGGTAACTCGATTGGGTGAAAAAACTAATATATCCGTATTGGAACTCAAAAATGGGGTCAATGATTCCACTCAAGTTGATTTCTCCATATCAGAAGGAAAGAGCTGGAGTAATCTCGGACGAACTATGGATCCAGATTCTTATTTCAAACAACGATACGACAACAACGAGAAAGTAGCTGCGGTACGTGGAACTATTTTTGAAATTAACGTAGAAAAGGGATACCTCCACACAGAATCTCATGCCGTGACTATACAGGATGAAAAATGATGATATCTAGAAACTGTACCAGATGGAATGAGCATTGCTACTGATGGTTCTTCTATTAAAGCAATTGATAGCGGCACTCTTGATCCCAAGTGGCAGCAAGCAAATATAGAGAACGATGCTAAACTCATGCAGGAACGACTCCAAAAAATACAAGACAAGTTGAAGTTATTCCAAAGCAAAGAAAGCATGCTTCGTGAAGTACAAGTATACTTGCGACAACTTTTTGGAGT
>JAQTZK010000109.1 GCA_028687815.1 Candidatus Altimarinota bacterium
CGCTCCATTGGTACGAGTTGGTGATGTAATTCATGTTTCCGATATCGTAGGTAATTATAAGAAGTTTGAAATTCTTACTCCTGGTGTAGAATCAATTGTAAGTGCTGCGGCATCAAAAGAATATTCTGATGAGCTTCAAACAGCTGATATTGCTGACGTTGCTACGGTTCAGGATGCTAAGGCTGCTGAAAAATCAGAAACAGCTGCTAAGGCATAATTCCAAAAATCAAAAAAAAGGAAGTCGTTTCGATTTCCTTTTTTTTGATTTTTCTTATAATCGCATGTTACTTATATTTTACTTATGATAATAAAACTTGTTGGAGAAGGATTGGAGCTGACTCAGCTCCAGGATTTGGTAAATGTTTCGTTGACGGAGCTCGGTCTTTTGGACTTGGTTACTCTAGAAACTACGGCAGATCCTGCCTACAAAATGGAACTTGGTATTACTCAAAATCCTGCTCTTTGTATCGAAGAGTCTTCTATTGATTTTAAGGATATGATTTTTGAAGGGGTAGTTCCAGAAAAGTCAGAACTTACCTCAATGTTTGTTTCTATTTTGGGAAGCTCTGAATCTGAAGAAGGAGGAGGTTGTAGTACGGGGGGAAGTTGTGGATCTTGTTCCACTGGAGGTTGCAGTTAATTTTTGGAGGTCTCTATTATTTATTTATTTCATTCTATGGCACTCATTAAACGAATTACTTTCTTTATGTTGATTAACATCGGACTCATGGTGAGTATCGGTGTGCTCGTATGGGTATTACAAAGTGTGTTTTGAATTAAGATTACTCCAAATCTCGCTGATGGATATGTTTCACTTGCTATTTACTCGGCAGTGTATGGATTTGCTTCAGCATTTATTTCACTCGCTATTTCGCGAATGATTGCAAAATGGATGTATGCTATTCAGCTCGTAAAGGGAGAACGACTTATGGACTGGGGAAGTAAGGTACAAACAGTATATGCTACAGTTGATCGTCTTGCGAAGTCAAATGGTATCAAAATGCCAGAAGTAGGAGTATATGATTCACAGGAGCCAAATGCCTTTGCTACTGGTCCTACCAAAAATCGCGCGCTCATCGCGGTTTCACAAGGTCTACTTGATACTATGTCCCAAACAGAAATAGAAGGGGTTATTGGTCACGAAATGGCTCATGTAATCAATGGTGACATGGTAACTATGACCTTATTACAAGGAGTTCTCAATACGGCTATTATTTTTGTGGCACGCATTCTCTCAAGTATCATTGCCGGAGCTCTGAACAAATGAGATGGAGATTCCTCAGCATGGATTGAACCAATCGTAAATATAGCTCTTCAGATTGTACTTGGATTTGCGGCCATGTTTGTTTCATCTGCTTTTTCTCGATATCGAGAGTACAAAGCAGATGAAGGGAGTGCAAAAATGCTCGGAAAGAAAAGTATGATTGCTTCGCTTAAGCGACTACAAACTTTACACGATTCTCTCGCAGGCAAGATTGAAGGAGATGATAGAATTGCCGCGATGCAAATTTCTACCTACAAGATTTCTCGATTTATGTCGACTCATCCAGCTATTGAAGACCGGATTGCTGCTTTGGAAGCTCGATATGATCTTCCGTAATGAGATTTGAAGATAGGTTATATAAAATCCATATCGTAGTGATATGGATTTTATTTTGCTATACCATAAACAATGAGCTTAAAGAATAGCTTTCCAAGCCGCTTTGAGTTCATGATATACTTCTTTCTTCAAAGGATCTTTACCATAGAGTAAAACTCGTGTTTTTTGAACTAACTCTGGGTGATTTTGCATATATGTTTTGCATATAAATTTGGCTCGTGATGTGCCTCATAAATACCTGATGAGCCTGGTTTCATAATCTTCTGAAGCTATTCTTCGAACTGTTCGATATCCAAAAGAAATACTATACCAAAGAGGAAAAATGAGTAATAGAATGAGAATATGATATCGATATCCCCAAATTTTGAGTAACAAAACTCTTTGGCTGGTACTACTGTAATTGGCAATATAGGTATACCATTTGATGTCCAAATAGTCATAGACCTTGAAAAATTCAGTTTTGAGATTTTGAAGTGAAAGTTTTTGAGTGAGGGTGAGTTGGTTTGGGGTAGCATCAAGCACGATCCAACCTTGCTTTTGCGTATCGTAAATTTCGACCCATGCATGAGCATCTTGGCCTTGGACTACAAAGGCTCCCATAAGTTGATTCCATACTCCACCTTGGAATCCATTTACGATGGTAGCTTGATATCCATAATGTTGGAGCGTGAGTGCGAGTACTGTAGCAAAATACTCACAATGCCCTTGTTTTTCATCATAGAGAAATGATTCGAGACTTGCTGCTGGAGTATCGATAGAATACCCAAACCCTGCACGATTGCGGATATAACTTGCCAGTTGGGTTGGATTTTTTTGAAGATTTGGATCGAGTGAGTCCCAAAATTTTTGGAATAATTTTTCAGTCTCGGGAGTAATTTTGTTTTGAAACGGAGTAAATACTACGGGCGCATCAATATTTTGTTCTCGGTTTTTGGAGTAGCGTAGATATACATCAAGGGAAACAGGGGTCTGACTCGGTTGACTTAATCGATAGAGTGAATGGTCATTTTTTGAGAATTCTACACTGGCATATCGCGCTTCATCTTGGAGTCTAAATCCCTCTGGTATTTTGGGAAAAAAGAGTTGAGGAATTCCAAGGGTGTAGTAGGTAATGCGCCATTTTTCCAAGGTATCGACAGAAGGTAATGGATAAGTGAGGGCGCTCGCATCCCAAGCTCCAGTATTAGTTCGCATAACTCCTCCCGTGCCA
>JAQTZK010000110.1 GCA_028687815.1 Candidatus Altimarinota bacterium
TACATTCAGCTCCCTCAATACGACATTTGCCAAGAATAAAGCTATTGTAGATGCATCAAAAAATCAAAAGAACGCTAACTAAATATACCTATTTATGGCACTCAGTCATCCTACCATCGAAAATCTCAAGAATGAAGTCTACAAAGGTGACAATGCCCAACTTATTTGTAACTTAATTATTTGAGGTGCGGTTGCTACCAAGGCTTCCGATATTCATATTGAACCACTTTCAAATTTTGTACGAGTACGATATCGAGTAGATGGAGTATTGGAGGAAATTGTAGAATATCAACAATTTCTTCACCCCCAAATTGTTGCCAGGTATAAAATTCTTGCCAATTTGAAGATTGATGAATCTCGTATGCCACAGGATGGTCGTATCTCGACTACTATTGATGAAAAAGCACTCGATCTTCGTGTCTCTACGCTCCCAACCGTAAATGGAGAAAAGATTGTAATGCGTATTGTTGATAAATCCAAAAAAGTTCCTGATCTCGATGTGCTTGGAATAGAAGGGGAGAATGGACGTCGACTTATGAAAGCTATTGCGCTTCCGAATGGTATTATTCTCACCTCTGGTCCTACGGGTTCTGGTAAGTCGACGACCCTCTATTCTTGTCTTTCTCGACTTAATAAGCCTGACGTAAATATCATGACACTCGAAGATCCAGTAGAAAACACGATTGATGGAGTTTCTCAGAGTCAGGTGTTTCCGGATATTGGATATACCTTTGCCTGAGGGCTTCGTACCGCACTTCGACAAGATCCTGATATCATCATGGTAGGAGAAATTCGAGATAAAGAAACGATTAATATCGCAATTGAAGCTTCTCTTACGGGTCACTTGGTACTTTCTACCATCCATACGAATAGTGCTGCAGAAACTTTGACACGTATTCTCAATATGGGAATCCCAGCTTACCTGTTGCCAGCCGCGATCAATGCGATTATTGCACAACGACTGGTTCGAAAGCTTTGCCCACACTGCCGAAAACCAATTCTTCCTCAAGATCTTCGTCCTGAAATGCAGGCGGCAGTAAAAAAAGCTATAGCGAAAACTGCCAAAGAAGAGCTGGTGGAACGAGTAGGTTTGGAGATATTGAATTCTCCCGTATTCTATGAACCAGTTGGATGCGAAAAGTGTGGAAATAGTGGATATTCAGGTCGAGTTGGTATTTATGAAATTATGGAGATAATTGCTTCCATTAAGGAGGCGATCATCCGAGGGGATTCCAGTGTCGTTATTAATGAACTGGCTATCAACAGTGGAATGATTTCTCTCGAACAAGATGGAATCATCAAGGCACTCAAAGGACTTACGACTTTGGAGGAAGTATATGCAGCTGCTAAAGAAAATTAATATGGAAGAACTCATCATCCAAGACACTCCCCAGGAGGTCACCAATCATGACAAAAAAACTTCAGCATTTTCGCTCGAAGCTATTGATGCATGGCTGATAAAACAGCAAAAAATTACCACCAAGCAAAAGGTTATATTTTTCCGATTGCTGGCTACTATGGTAAATGCGGGATTACCTATGCTCAAGTCCCTGACCATTCTTCAAAAACAAGAACCGAATCCAATTCTTGAGAATATTTACACTACTATTATCGATCAGATTAAGTGAGGTAAAAATCTCTCGAATGCGCTTCGAAATTTTGATGGAATGTTTACGGATGCGGAGGCTTCCATTATCGAGTCTGGAGAAAAAACGGGTCGACTCAATACTGCCCTCCTTCAACTTGCAGATCAGGTAGAAAAAGTATCAAGTATCAGTAATAAAATTAAGGGGGCTCTTATCTATCCTGCAGCGATTGTCGTGGTTATGATAGCCTCTATTATGGTACTTATGACCTTGGTAGTACCAAAGTTGGTCGAAATGTTTGGAGATAAGTCCAAACTTCCTCCATTGACCCAATTTCTCATGACCTTGAGTGATTTCTTCGTTGGTTACTGGTGGGCTATGATTATTGCTTTCGTAGCCATCATTATCGCGGTCAGTATTTGGAAAAAAACAGAAACAGGAAGATATCAATTTGATGGATTACTTATCAAACTTCCAATTTTTGGACCTCTCCTTAAAAAAGTAATTCTCTCTAAGTTCGCCCGAGTCCTTTCCAATCTCATTAGTAGTGGTATTTCGATTGTGGAATCACTTCGAATTGTATCGGATGTTGTGGATAATGATGTCTATCGTCAGCGTATACTTGTACTCCGAGAAGATGTGAAGCGGGGAGTAAAGATTGGAGAGAGTCTGGAAGATGATCACTTGTTTCCAGAAATGCTCGTTCAAATGATTAAAGTTGGAGAAGAAACCGCAAAACTCGACTCCATTATTTTGAAAATTGCTGACTTTTACGATGAAGAAGTAGATACTTCAATCAATGCGATCAATAAGAGTTTGGAGCCAATTATTATCGTAGTTATGGCGGTGGTAGTAGGATTCATTGCGGTAGGTATTATGCAGCCGATTATGAATCTTTCCGAAACTATCGAAAACGCCTAGGAAAAAGTCCTATAAAATGCGAACTTCGTGTTCTAATCTTCGTGTCCTCGCTCTCCGTACGGTAGTACGGTTCGCTGTGGTACTTGATTATTACAAGAATTTCATCATTTTATAGGACTTTTTGGGAAGATGGGGATGATGGATGGTTGATAGGGGAAGTTTTGAGATGAATCTATTTACTATTGAGAGGGGATTATTTATAGATAAAGGTAGAGAGGGGTATCTATAAAGTAGGAAATTATCAGATTTGTAATTCTCTAAAGAGAGATGATTGTGATGAACCT
>JAQTZK010000111.1 GCA_028687815.1 Candidatus Altimarinota bacterium
ATTTGCTTGAGAGAATCTTCCACATCGGCAATTTTTGTTGGAAGAAATCTGGCATTGAGTGCCTGTAGTATTTTGGCTTCTTGTGCATCGTAAATTTCCTCACTTTGATGCAGGGGATTTTTGGCCCGAAAGGGGAGTTCGTTATGATCAGTATTTGCTGGAAAACCTGGCACAAACGATACTCCAGAGATATTTGCAGGTGTAATAATTCCAATACTTACGTCCAAGCTATTCCCACCAATCAATGCTTGAAATGGAGTAGTAATTTTGAATTTTCCTGCAATTTTTTTGAACATCTGCGTAACTTCTTCGAGCCCAAAAAACTTGTTACCGGCAAGTTCCTGAGAAAGTTTATGAGGATATTGTAGTCCTTGCCCAATGAATATTGAACGAAACCCTGGTGTATTCCAAATTTCTGTCAATGGAAGTCCGTGTTCCATCATGGTTGTATATTCTTCAAGAATTTCTTCCTTTCTCGCAGTGAGATATTCTTGCATCCACGCATTTCTTTTTTTGGGAGTTGGATAATCAAAGAGTTTGAGATTACCCTCAAGTTCATTGCTGGAGTGGACATATACTCGAGATTTGAATGGTTTACTTTGGAAAAGATCAACAATTTTTTGTTGTTCTTCGTAGATCATCGGGGGTATGGTATCGATTTCAAAAAAAGCGGATTGGTCATCATGTGCCACAAACAGTGTCATTACATCGTCTTCATTGGATATTCGATCTTCTACAAAAAGTATTCCTGTCACTTCTATTTCTTCCGAAAAAGTACGTGTTTTCGCATGTTTGAGTGTTTCAATTTGAGTAGTTTCTGGGAGAAAGCTTTTCAGAGTTGGAATCAAATAGGCGAGGGTTTCTGCGAGGAGTAAGAGCGGAGATTGATGTCGATAGAGCTCGGTCAAAAAATAGGGATCAAGATGATCCATGTGAGAATGAGAGATATAGACCACATCAATTTTTGAGAAAGTTTTCCAGTCTATTTTGATTTGAGGAGCTCGCTCCATGCAATCAGCCACCGAGTAATCGGAAAGCCAACTATCGAGGAGTAAGCGCCAAGTATTCCCATTTTTTAAAGGACACTCTATAAGACATTCGGTATGTCCGAGACTGGTGATTTTCATAAAGCTTATTTATTCAGTTGTTCGATAATTGAAGGTTGACCGAGTCCACCAATCCCAGTCATATTTCCTCCTGCAGTAGCTCATTTGAGCATATCAAAAATAGTTTCCGGATGGAGGTAGAGCCAGTAGGTAGAGGCGATGATAAAAATTCTCCACATCCAACTCCAGATACGTGACCACCGACGGTGAGATTCATCTTTTTTGAGTTCGTCGTATATATAGTCTACTTTTTCCTCTTGAGTGAGAATTTTTGGGAATTTTTCAAATCAGAACATGGGGGTTTGGTAATGAAATGGGGGGAGTATAGTTTGTTATGGGGGAAATGGAAGGATGGATTGAAATTTTTGTCATTTACATAGTTAATAACAAAGCGTAATTTCAAATGAAATGATAAGTTGAATGTAATAAAACGACCACACACCTTTTTATACGAAGCTAAAAAATTAATAATTATTCCTTGTGCACTTTATGTAGTAACTAATTTTTAGTTCTAAAGTGATTAAAAAACTCTTATTAAAGCAGAAATTAATAATTTCTTTTATATACACTTAATTCAAGTATAGAAGGTGGATTATTCCATCCTGAATAATCTACACATGGTCGGTTCAATAATTCATAAGATTGACTCCAGCTTCAGTTTGAACACCATAAATGACTATTTGAATACCAGGCTCATACACTTCTTCATCTATATGACATTATATTTGTTTGTATGTAATTAAGATTTTGTAACGTTCAATTATCTTGCAATACGTTGTTTGGCCATGCTGATGAAAATAAAAATCATTGTGCATTATAAATCCAACTATCTGTGTGGAATGTAGAGGGTAATGATTTATAATAAATTCAATAATCATATCATACAGCTCTTACTAAATATATTAAATTTTCATATCAGCAATTAGTTCTAACTGTATCTGTATCATGATTACCAGCACATTTAAAATAATTTTGTCATCATAGCTGTGTATTTATATTAGACAATATAAGGCTTTTATTCTGAATATTAGAAAATAAAGTATTTAGGAGTGTGAGTTCCACACTCCCACTCACCACCCCACTCTCATTCCCCACACTATCTCTCCACTTCATGGTTATAGCTTTGCTTCCATCTCAGGTAGTAACGGTAATGTTTTTAGTACTCGTACAGGTCTCCCAAGTATTCCCTCCAGTTGCAAGTCAGGCTCATGAAATATACATTTGTATTGGAGTAGAGTTAGCAGCATCAGTGGGACAAGTGATGGTGAGTGCTACTGTGGTAGTACTGGTAGTTGTGGGCATGGTGAAATTTCATCCTGTTGGAGGTGTTTGGTCTACACACGCAGCACTACTGGTACTTCCCACTGGACTCGTAAATCCAGCAGTACACGCTATCTGAGAAGTAGCACCCGTTCCACTTACAAAGCTCCCAGCACTAGCAGGAGTACATGGAGTATTTCCATTAACTGAATACGTACCTGGAGAACATTGAGTTGTGATAGTGCCTCCTCCTCCTCCACCCGTACTCACCGCACTTCCCCCAAGTTGGGTACTGATGATACTTGCTCCGAAGGTAGCGAGTGATCCAGTTGAAGTATTCATAAGTGTGGTGACTTGTTGAAGGTTTTGAATATCACTTACTCCAT
>JAQTZK010000033.1 GCA_028687815.1 Candidatus Altimarinota bacterium
TCCCTTAAGCATTGGAGCAATAAGGTCAACTACCTTGATACCAGTCTCAAATACCTCTGTTTTTGTAGAAAGCTCAGTAAATTCTGGACTTTTTCGGTGAATAGGAAGCATGTTTTTTGCCTTTGGTGCTGGCATTTCATCAATCGGATCTCCAAGAACATTGAACATTCGACCAAGAACTACATCTCCAACCGGAACGGTAATAGCCGCCTCAGTAGCTCGTACTTTCATACCACGCTTAAGTCCATCAACGGGGCTCATAGCAATGGTTCGAACCATGTTATCACCGAGTTGTTGTTGAACTTCAAGAACCACCCGAGCATCCGTTCCTTCTACTTCAAGAGCGTCAAGAATACTTGGAACGTAATCCGAAGAGAATGCCACATCGATAACTACTCCGATGATTTGTTTAATACTACCAATATGAGCCATACAGAAAAAAATGAGTAAGTGTAGGATTTTCACTTCCAGCAAAGAGTGGAAGTGCTTTTTTTACGCGCGAATTATATGGAAAGTATTCATTTATTCAAACGAATTTTGATAGGAAAGCAAAGAATGTGGTACTATCCGATGAGTCTTTGCAAATTATTGCAATATTTGTTACTATACCAACATGAATTCATCTATCTATTTTAATCATACTGATCAAGAACGAGCTGTTCCTGTGCCTCGAAGATTGCATGGACCGTCTGAGCAAAGTTATCAATACCAACTCGGTATCAATGTATCGGAAATGCTGGCTCGCTGTCTTACTCATACGTGACCCGTGAAGATTTTGGATATTTGAGGTTACCATGCCCTTGCAACCTCGGATATGATAGATTCACTTTCTCCAAAATGAAAATCTGCAGAAGTAACGATTATCGACCTTCCTGAAGATCGAAATAAGAAGGTGAAACGTTCTCAAAATACTGTATTTCTTGGATGAGATCTCAACGATGAATTATTTTTGAAAAGTCTGACTCAGTCAATACCCAAACAGCAGGTCATGTTTATGAATCAAGTGACGCAATATTTACACGATAGACTTGGTGTAATAAAATTCTTTTTTGATGAAATACTCGAAACGGAAGGAAGTTTTTATGTAAATATTCTAAGCGAGAGTTTTATTCAGGGATCCAATTTTCCCGAAAGTCTTATTTTTGAAGCTATGGAACATTTATGGGAGGGGGCTCCAGGGGTTTCACTGAAAAAATCTCAAGTTTCCATGTGAAGAAAAATTACCCATCAATATCAACTCCGAAAAACTTCAGAAGATGCAAGATTGCCAGTACCTACTTTGAAATACTCCAAAGATGATCCCATAACTGAATCTTTGATTTATGTAAAAAGCGCTTATAATTTTTTGGAGATACGGGAATAGTTTCTCCTGGTACTTAATTTGTAATTTTATAATTATGTTTGGTCAAGAGATTTCTGAAGCTGAAAAAATTGATAGAACGTATAAAATGCTTTTGGCGAATCGTCGTTCAAGATGGATTGGCTTGATTCTCAAAGTACTTATTATTGGAGGATTGTACTATGGATATCACTATCTCCAACAGCCAGAAAATGCAGAACAAAAACAAGCTATTCTCAAAGAGATTCGTACAAAATTATCTGAATTTATCACTCCACTAGTGCAAGATCTGGTAGGGGATATGCTCAATAATATGCAATCCACTTCTTCTGTAGGTGGAAATCAAGCAGCAGCGACTCCCGAAATTACTCCAGAAATGATTGAAGCCGTAAGAAATTCCATGAAAAAATAAAAAGCCAAAAATTGGCTTTTTATTGATATATTCCCTGATCCATAGCTACATTACTGAGTCGATCAGCCTCTTTATTTTTTTCTCTTGGGACATGAGTAAATGTAATAGGAACCGATGCTTGTTGTAGGAGTATTTGAATTTGAGTGTGAATTTCTTTTAAACCGAGATTTTTGACTTTGTAGTTACCTTTGAGTTGTTCAATGACGAGTTTTGAGTCAGCACGAAGCTCAATTTCTGTAGCTCAAAGAGCAATGGCTCGTTCGATGCCGAGGAGTGCACCAGAATATTCTGCAACATTATTGGTTGTCTCGCCGAGATATTTGAAACGTCGTTCTACGGGTGTGTGCTCTGGCGTACAGATATACACACCAAGTCATGCTGGCCCAGGATTTCCACGGGCGCCTCCGTCGGAATATACGATGAGCTTAGTCATGAAAAATATTTTATTTAGGCAAATTTTTCCAAAAGCTTTGAAACTTTCTTTCTCATTCTTGAATAGTTTCATCTTTTTCAATAGTTTCACTAATTTTAGTAACCAAGAATACAAGGTAGGTTGTCAGTTCCTGGAGTTCAGTATCATCCAAAAAGTCTTTGTTTTGAGATATTTTTTCAGTAAAACTTTGGTAGGAAGAAATTTCATTTCGTATCTCTGACTCAAGTATTTGAAGCATAGTCACTACTATTTCTGACATAATCAGCTCCATTTCTTCTTTAGTTTGTGAGCTTATAAAAATTACAAATAGATCATCAGATATTTGAATATTTTTTAAAACTGCTTGTTGAATAATTCGGAAAACTAATCCATGATGAAATGATTCTGATGCATCAATTTTTTGAAATAGTGCTTCAGATGATTCAATTCTTGTTCAGAAAAACAATTGAGTAAGTGATGCTGAATCTTCTGGAGAAATATCCCACTTCTCCAACATATTTCCTTTTTTGGAAAAAATATCAAGTATACCTGGGGATGAAGAAAAAGGTTGCCAACTTTTCGCATCAGATATATCTACATCATCATGTACATAGAGAGTAGCTTCAAATATGTCACGTATTGATTCACGAACTAAAGGCCTTTTGAGCAATAGTGAATAAAAATATTGTTGAGCTTGAGTAAACATTTTGAGTAATTATAAAATTAATCCTTCATGCTTTCCACTCCACTCACGATTTCTGAAACTTCCTTGGTAATATTAGCTTGACGAGCTTTATTGAAACTCAGTGTTAATCCCTTCACTTTTTTGTTGGCAGAATCCTTGGCATTTTTCATGGCAATCATGCGAGATGCATGTTCACTTGCTTTGGCTTCTAGGAATCCCTCATAGACAATAAGATCATATATCATAGGAAGAATCGTCTCGGTGATTACTTCAATACTTGGTTCAAATTCATATTCAATATGAGAAGTTCCTTGAGAAATGGGAGCTCCAATATCTTCAAAAAACCGAACAATTTCTGCTTCAGTAAGTGGTAAAAGCGTCTTGATTATAGGCTTTTGGTTGATAGCTGAGAGAAAGTGTGAGTATACAATCCGTACACGGCTATATCCACCCTCCAAGAAAAGTTTCTGCAGAAATCTTGAAACAAGTTTTGCATCCTTTGGGGTAATGGTATCCTTGAGTACATCAGAAAAATCACCTACCAGTTTTTGACCAGTTCTTTGTACAAAATCTCGCGCTCGTTTACCGGCGGTCACAAACTCAAATTTCATTTCTGGATTATTTCGTACTTCATTCGCAATTTCTTTGAATACATTTACATTATATCCACCACAAAGTCCTTTATTTGAGGCAATTACCAAAATAAGTTCCTTTGGTTCATTGAGAGAAAGAGAATTGGAATCAGAAATATTTCCAAGATGACGAAGTACTCGAGCAGCCTCAAGCGCTAGCGGTCGTGCATGAACTGCTGACTCCTGGGCTTTTTTCATTTTAACGGTGGAGATAAGCTCCATCGCTTTGGTAATTTTTCCAGTATTTTTAACGGACTTAATGCGCGCCTTGATTTCTTTTGATCCTGCCATGGGAATAATAATAGAGGGGAAGTTGTCGAATTACAAAGTGATATTCGGTTGATTGGTGAGATGGGTAACTCGTTCTTTGAGTCATCGCCAGTACGCTATGTGTCGTTCCGTAAAACGATCTCTCAAAGTTTCTCTTACGGGAGTGGTAAGATTTTTTGTTTTTGCTTGAAGAAGAGCTAATCCGTATCCTAAAGTTTCTTCTTCTATATAGGCAACAAAGGTATTTACTCCATCTCAAGTGTTTGATTGAGGCATCTCTTCGATAAGTTTGGACAATTGATTCATTCGTAATCTATCTAAAGGAACATCACTTGATAAATAGCTTAAGGCGAATTTTGTACTATCTGACCAATCTTCTTCACGACTTTTGTCATAAAAAAGATAAGAATCAGTAGAGCAATGATTTTGAATAAATAATCCTAATTCTTGAAGCAAGAAATCAGCCTTTTTGAAGCTAATAAAGTGCTCTTCTTTTTCATTGATAGTTTTTACTGCGTTGGCTAATTGTTCTATAAGCATGTCATTGTTTTGAGGTTGAAACAGGTCATGCATAGGTCACCCTACCTTATATTTTTTGAGATGAACTCGTATCATATTACGGATTCATCCAGTATTTTTACCGATTAACTCCATTCCGTATTCCTTGATAACTTTGTTGATTTTATGACCAGCATAATGAAGTTCTGGTGGAGTTGGCTGATTGGTAAAGCGAGAATAACAGTAAAGTAGAATATCCGCCGCTTCTTTATTGCTTCTAATGTAAGCCTTAAGATTTTCAGGAGAAAATGACAGTGCTAATAAGTGCTGAACTGGACCAAGCTTGGCGTGTATCGAAGAGAGATTAAGTACCGAATACAGCTGTTCTTTTACCTCATCTACCATAAAATTGGTATCGGGAGTTCTTTTTGGAAGTGTGTGCAGGCCTGTGGAAACCGTATCGCCAACTCCTTGATCATCTTCGGGACTATAGAGGTGAACCTCCCAAGATTCTGTTCATTCGTTACCAGAGGATGGTCACTTTCTGAATCTATCGAGTAAGCCCATACACTTGCTATTTAAGAGTACTGAAAATTTGAGTTAGACCAGCTTTTGACTCATCATTCAAATCTTTGGAATCCTTGATACTTTGCATTACTTTCTCTTCCTTGTCAAGCGCTAGGTAGAGGTCCTTCTCAAAACTCTTAATCTCGGTTACACTGAGAGAATCAAGAATTCCAAGAGTTCCTGCATAAATAAGCGCTACTTGTTTTTCAAATGGAATTGGCTCATTGGTTCCTTGTTTGAGAATTTCCACCATTCGTTTTCCTCGTTCGAGTTGCTTTCGAGTATCAGCATCGAGATCTGAAGCAAACTGAGAGAAGGCTTCGAGTTCTCGGAACTGAGCGAGGTCGAGTTTGAGAGTTCCTGCTACTCGTTTCATTGCTTTGGTTTGAGCGGATCCTCCAACACGAGATACGGATAGTCCAACGTTGATGGCTGGTCGTACTCCAGAGTTAAAGAGGCTAGACTCCAAGAAGATTTGTCCGTCTGTAATAGAAATTACGTTGGTTGGAACGTAAGCAGAAACGTCTCCTCCTTGTGTTTCAATAATAGGGAGTGCGGTAAGTGAGCCAGCACCAAGTGCATCATTGAGTTTTGCTGATCGCTCCAAAAGTCGTGAGTGGAGGTAGAAAACGTCTCCAGGATACGCTTCTCGTCCTGGTGGTCGTCGAAGGAGAAGTGACATTTCTCGGTAAGCATTCGCATGCTTCGTGAGATCATCGTAAATAATGAGTGCATGTTCTCCCTTGAGCATAAAATACTCAGCAATTGCACATCCAGAGAATGGAGCGAGCCATTGCATGGAAGCAGGAGTCGAAGCACCAGCGGTAACGATGGTAGTGTATTCCATGGCACCAGCTTTCTTGAGATCTTCGGCAAGAGCAATAACCTTTGAGTCCTTTTGACCGATAGCTACGTAGATACATTTAACGTTCTGTCCCTTTTGATTGAGAATCGTATCAATAGCTACTTGAGTTTTACCAGTTTGTCGGTCTCCAATAATCAGTTCTCGTTGTCCTCGTCCAATTGGCACGAGAGCGTCAATCGCCTTGATTCCGGTTGCGAGTGGCTCATGAACGGATTTTCGACTCATAACTCCAGAGGCAATACGCTCAGTAGGAAAGTGAGTAGTAGCCTTGATTGGACCAAGTCCATCAACAGGATTTCCTAGAGCATCAACGATGCGCCCAAGAAGAGCTTCACCAACAGGAACTTCAAGAATTTTTCCAGAAGTCTTAACGATATCTCCTTCGTTAATCGTTCCAAATCCAGAAAGGACTACGATACCAACAGAGTGTTCCTCAAGATTGAGAGCTACTCCAACGGCACCAGATTCGAAGTTGACTACTTCATTGTAAGCTACCTCTCGAAGTCCAACCACTCGAGCAATACCGTCTCCAAGATACACTACTACTCAGGAATTGGAACGCTCAGGAGTCATGTTAGCGCTATCAATTTGGTTTTCTACATCTTTGATCAATCGATCAATAAGGTTCGTGGTCATACTAATGGTTTATATTTTGAGTAAGGGTGGTAAATGATCCATCATACAGACTGTCTCCGATAAATACACGAACACCAGCAATAAGCTTAGGTTTTTCGATATATTCAACAACCGTTTTGTCTGATATTTCTAGTTTTTTCAAAAGCGCATCAGCAGAAGATTTGTCTGAACCTACTGGAAGTTCTACGCGTACTCCTGTTTGATTGAATGCCTTTCGACCTGCTTGTTTGCGAACAATTCGCACTTGGCGAAGATCTTTTAGCATAGTTTGAAGTTCGGTCAAACTCGCTCCTTGTATTGTGGTAGCGAGTAAATCCGACTGGACTCATTTGATAGTCATGTGATTCTAATTATATTTGTTTAGCGAACTGTTCCAGGAGCTCAGTGTTCTTTTTGGAATCTCCAAAAAGTTTAGCATTGAGTGAAATGGCAACTCCAAGAATCTTGGATCGCATTTCTTTTTCCAGAGTAAGTCGCTCAGAAGCAATTTCATCAAGAGCTTGCTTCTTAATTCCAGCAGCTTCATCGTTTGTTTTTGAAAGCATAAGAGAAGTTTCCCGTTTGGCGAGTTCTCGGGCAGTCTTTCTGATTTCATTGGCATCATTTTTCGCAATATTCAGCAATTCTTTTGCTTCGGCATTAGCGGCTTCTACTACGAGCGTAGCATTGGCTGTTTTTGCTTCTAGTTCTTCTCGCTTGAGTATTTCGCTGTCAATATGAGCGAGATACGGAATAAAGACAAACCTTCGAAGTACGTAAATAATTACCGCGATATTAATCGATTGTATGATGAATGAACTCGGTTGAAGGAAATCCATAGAAAATTACTTGATGAGGAAAAGTGCAGCAAAGGCAAGAAGACCTGGGACTTCACAAAGCGCGATAGCCGTAAGCATCTTTGCATTGATGTCATTTGAAGCGGCTGGATTTCGTCCAATAGCATTCATAGCTGCCATACCAATAAGTCCAATACCTATTCCAGAACCAATAACTCCAAGAATTGCTACTGGTAAAATATTTGTTTCCATAACATAAAAAAATTAGATATAACCCTGCTCAAAATCAGGAGCAAAAAGCCGTGTGGCTCCTTGTTCCTAGCTTTGATGCTCGTGATGATGTGTGTGAAGCGACTCTTTGAGATATAATCCAGAAAGTGTCATAAAAATATACGCTTGGAGGAAAGCGACTAAAAGTTCAAAAAACCAGAATGGAAGGGTAAGAATTTCTCAAATTCAGTAACCTGGCATAATTTGACCTATATATACCACTACACTTATAAGTATGATCCCAACAAAAATATTTAAAAACAACCTAAGTGACAGTGATCCAACACGAAGAAATTCTCCAAATAAATGTAACCAACCAATAAATACACTTATGAATTTTTCTGCAGTAGAATGACCTTCAAAATTGAAGAGGTAATGTCCATAATGCTTCCAAAAACCTCGACCCCAAACTCCTGTTGCTTGAGCTACGAGGATAATGGTGGTAGAGAGTACAAGTGTAGTGTTGAGATCGGAATTGATAGGTCGTAGATAGGAATGTCCTGCAGGTACTATGAGATTAATTACATCGAGTATGAGACCAAAAATATTCGCAAGGAAAATAAACACAAACACTCCCGCTACTAACCAGAGATATCGTCGCGCCATAAGACCATTTCCAAGAAGTTCAAAGAAGAAAACATCAAGTCGCTGAACTAAGTCGATACCAACAGCCTTTGTTTTTGGAGAATTATTCCCTTTGGATGCTCGGTATAACACGCTCACTCCAATAAATAGACATATCATGAACAACCAAGTAGAAAACACGGTAGTTGTGATAGAAATTCCAAGTAATTCAAATCCTGTTTCGCTACCAGCAAGCGATGGGATATGAGGTCCAATATGCTCGCCAGCAGTTTCAGCAGACTTGGCAAATGCGGTAGGAATTAAAAATGACATGTAGATATATTTCGTAAATTTCGCGAAAAGTATATTGACAGCTTAAATAAAATCAAACTAAATTTATCGATACATGAGGCTACTCTGGCATTCCTGCACTCGCTTTTCTCAAGATGGCGTATTCTCCCATATCCTTTGGAAGCGCAATCCATACATCAAAACTTCCACCATGTGCACTTACTAGGCTTTCTCCTACTTCATTTTGAATATTTTGTACTACCATTTCAACAGCATCAGTTGGGGAAATGACTCGTAGGGTATCACCCACATCAAATCGGTTTTTTACTACCAAGCGAGCGAGACCGGTAGTAGCATCATAGGATTTTACCATCCCTAGATAATCTTCTTCCTTGAGCTCGGCATTTTTTTCGTAATAAATTCCCTTAGCTCCAGGATCACCTACGAGAAAACCAGGAGTGTATCCTCGGTTGGAAATGGCGAATATTTCTTTTGATAAAGCAACATCATCGTAGCTTTCTCCTCGTTCGATAGCATCGATGGCGGTTCGGTAGGCTCGTCCAACTCCCGCGAGATAGTTGATAGTTTTACTTCGACCTTCCACTTTGAAACTGATTACCCCAGCTTCCATGAGTTCTTTGAGATATCCCAAAAGGCACATATCTCGGGAATTCATGATATAGGTTCCATATTCATCTTCATCAATGGGAAGCATCTCACCTTTCCGTTCTCGTTCTTCGAGATAGAATTCTCAGGTGAGTTCTTTGTAGTCTTCAGGACGTCCTGTAGAATCGTAGAGTTCATCCGCGGTGGCATCTTTTTGAAATACCTTGTATTCCCATCGGCACGAGTGGGCGCAAGTTCCTTGGTTGGGGTCTCGATGTGCAAAATAGTTGGAGAGGAGACATCGTCCAGAATAGGCCATACAAATAGATCCATGAACGAAAAACTCGATTTCCATATCAGGACATTCGGTGTGAATTTCTTGAATTTCTCGAAGGGAGAGTTCTCGACTCAAGATAATACGTTTAACTCAGATTTGTTGCCAGAATTTTACCTGAGCCCAGTTGGTGTTATTTGCTTGAACACTGAGGTGGATTTCTGCATCGGGATATTGTTGACGTACCAAGTTGATAAGTCCAGGATCTGACATAATATACGCATCTGGTTTCATGCTATTCATTCGTTCAAAAGCCTTCATGAAAGGCTTGATTTTCATATTGTGTGCGTAGATATTCGCAGTGAAGTAGATCTTTTTACCACGCTCATGACAATAGGTCACGGCTTCTTCCAAACTTTCCCAGGTGAATTGATTTTCACGGGCACGGAGTGAGAACATAGGAACTCCGGCATAAACTGCATCAGCCCCATAGGCAATTGCATATTTCATTTTTTCAAAGTTTCCTGCAGGGAGGAGGAGTTCGAGTTTTTTGGACATAGATGAATATAAAAAAATACCAGACTCTCTGAGGAGAACTGGTATTCAAAACATCGAACGGGTACGTTCGGAGAATAGGGAAGTGCTCCTCTGATTTTATAGGTACTTTGGTACGATATAAAATGAGAGATTCAAGAGTTTGTGCACTACCTACTTATGAATGTGGGTATTTTATTGATTGTTTTTTGAAATCAAGGGGAAGTTGCGATTTAACAAAGTTGCGATTTAATAAGGATTTTTTGAAACTACTAGTTCTATTAAAATTTAGGGCTTTGTACATAGAATATAATCTCCCGATTGCCAGATTAAACTACCTTGTGTTTTTCCCGAAGAATAATTAATAGAATTTCATGTTCCTTGATAATAGTAATTTCCTCAGCATCTAGAGGTTTTCCAGCCATTTCGGAATTTATTATCACCCAAGGGAATAACTGCCATACAGGCATCAAAATTAGAAGAAGCACTAATACTTCAATAGACCATAGGCCAGTAAATTGGTCATCATAAATTATTAGTTGTATCACTTGTATAGATAGTATTTCAGTAACAGTTTCAAGGATTATTACAGTTGGAATAAGTGACCTCATTTGCGGTTGACCAAGAATTACCAGAATTTCATTGTGGATATTTGTATCACTTTGATACACAGAAATCTATAATCTCTTGATTTGTCGTGTTTCTACCATACCAAGTTTCCAGTATGGCTATAGCTACTCATATCTTACCTGTTTCTGGCTGAGTAATCTTTAGAAGACAGGTATTCATATTAGAATCCCATATATATCCACTCCCACACTCAAACTGACATGTATTCACCGCTGGCGTTGTCACTCTACTAGCACTCAGACTTGTCCCAGCACTCGCATTCACGAGTGAATACATTGTAACTCCTCCATAATACACCGCATTACTTGGAAGACTCGTACATGTTCCACTTACGGTAGTATCAGTATTCTCTGGTCCTCCACTTACTCCACTAATCCCAAGCTCATTCTTTACCAGATTGACTCAGAGTTCACTGAGGCTTCCTGTATTCATAGTAAGGAGACTTGCAATACTGGTGTTAGACTTTACATCAGGAGCTCCACTACTCGTGTAGGTATTCTTGAGACTTGTCATAAGACTCGTAATCTCAGTACTGGTAGTAAGTACCTTTCCACTTCCTGAGAATACGGGAGTGAGGTTTGGATTAAACGCACTCGCATTCTTCAGAGTACGTCCATGGAAGAGGAGGGTACCTGAGAGGGAGTTACTGTTTGTGATTTCTATCTTTGGAGTAAGACTTGATCCCGTACTCGTTATGATACTTGGTATAGCGAGGA
>JAQTZK010000112.1 GCA_028687815.1 Candidatus Altimarinota bacterium
AGTATCTCGATAGAGAAACAGAGAAGTGGGGAGTTAAAGTTATGCGGGTAGAAAGCAAACGACTCGATCCTCCTCATGATATCCATGAGTCTATGAGTAAACAAATGAAGGCAGAACGAGAGAAACGAGCGCAAATTCTTGAGGCAGAAGGATATCGCTCTGCTTTGATTACCAAGTCTGAAGGAGACAAACAATCAAAGATTCTTCAAGCGGAAGGAGACAAACAATCACAGATTCTTCAGGCAGAAGGAGAAGCAGAAGCAAAAATCAAAATCGCACAAGCAACCGCGAAAGCTTTGGAACTCGAATCAGTGGCTGCTTCCGCATACTTTACTGGACCTGCAGTGACCAAAGAACAACTCAATGTTATTCAGAATTCACTTGGTGGAGGAAATACGAAGTATATTCTCGACTCCGATATTCTTACGAGCATTAGTAAAACTTTCTGAATCAAATAATTATGAGTGATCTTTTAATTTTTTGGATAGCCACTGGTATTCTATTTCTTATCATTGAAATGTTTACTGTGACTTTGTATGGCATATCCATTAGTATTGCCGCCTTTACGGTTGGACTCTATGTTTGGTTTACCAAGGATACATCTATTAATGTGCCACAAACCATTATATTTGCAGTAGTCAGCGGGGGGCTTTCATACTTTCTTCCTGGAGCTTTTCAAAAAGATAGTGTAGCTCGATCAGATAATCCTATCGAAATCCAGATTGGTAAAATATTTGTGCTTCATGAGTCCAAAGGAGAATATCGAATCAATATTGAATGAGTCAACTATCTCGTTCATGATTCATGTGTTACTAAAGACTTTGCCGATGGTAAGAAAGTAGTGCTTGATGGACATACTGGAAGCCAAGTACTGGTAAAAATGTTCTCAGTCTAGATATTTTATGAGTGAAATCACCCGAATTTTCCAAGAGCACCAATTGGAACTCACCCCTCAAGAAACCGAGCAATTTACTCGGTTTCTTGAACTTTTTATGGAGTATAACGCTCACACCAATCTTTCAGCTATTCGTGAGCCAGGTGCCATTATTGAGAAACATTTCGTAGATTCACTTATGATTGAAAAATTCTTTGATGTTTCTTAGAATCGAATTCTTGATATTGGTACGGGTGGTGGTTTTCCAGGTATACCACTTGCAATAGTTCATCCAGCTACTTCGATTACCCTTTTGGATTCCGTAGGCAAGAAGATTACCGCCTGTAAATCGTTCATACAAGCATTAGATCTTAAAAGTGTTACCACTATCAATGCTCGTGCGGAACAGATTTCGCGCAAGCCAGAATATTTTGAGCAATTTACCTTGGTAGTTTCACGAGCTACGGCGGGTATGGCACAAATACTGGAGTGGGCCTATCCTTTTACCGCAAAGGGTGGTCATATAGTACTCTATAAAATAGCAAGCCACGAAGAATATATCCTAGGAACCAGCATAGCAAAAAAGTTGAAATTGAAGCTTTTACCCGAAGAAAAATATAACTTAGCTCAACAAGAAAGAACTCTATATATCTTTAGAAAATAATAAAAAAGAGAGAAAGTAAATTCTCTCTTTTTTTATTTGATGTAAATTAAGCATTCGTCAAGAGGTTTTTTTGGAAGTCCCTCTAACATATGGTACTATTTCATTAAGTTCTATTCCAATATCAATACCAAAACTCTTGTGGAAAATTTAGATACCAAAAACGCTCGCCTCAACCTTTCGTCTTTTTCTATTATTAAAAGGCTTTGTACTGGGGTTATTCTAGGAATTTATCTATTCGTAAATACGGGAATAGTTTTTGCAGAATCAGAAGATACCGTTTCTTTTGTTGGTATTAAAAAATCAAGAACTGCGAAAATTTTGGACACTTTTAAAGAAAGTCAGGTTGAATTACTCTTTAAAAACTCTCCTTTTACTCCAGAAGAAGAGCGTGGACTCTTCGAAAATGAAGGGAAAATCAAGAATTTGGAGGAAATGATCAATCGAATTCAAACTGCCAAAGATTCTCTCAAAGAACAAAAAAAGGAGGTGACTACTCGTAAATTTACCCTTCAATCTATGTTGGAGGAACTTGATGGTAATATTTCTGATGTAACTACTAAAATTTCTGATTCAGAAGAAGCTATTCGAGTGAAAAATCGACAAATAGCTGATCTACTTCGTGAGATGGTTTCACTTCAAGATCGTATTGATGCCAATAAGGAAACCATTATGAATTATCTTTCGTATATTTATTCCAAAGGTGACATAGTGTATAGTGATGAATCTTCCGTAGACCTTATTAGAACCTTGGTATTTACCGATGGCAATGTCTCAGATGTCTTGGCAAACTATCATTTTCTCTCCATTATTGAAGTAACAGGGCAGAATTTTCTGGAAGAGCGACGTTCACTTCTGAGTAGCTATTATGTGCAAACTCAAACAGTAAAACAGGAAAAAACAGAAGTTATAGCTCTCAAAAAACAGCTATCAGATCAAAAGCAACAATTGGAAGATCAAAAAGCCTACAAGCAAGAAATCTTGGAACGTACCAAGGGGCAAGAAGCATTATTTAATGAATATATTTCTGATAGACAAGAAAAACAAGGTAAGATCGAAGAACGTCTTATGGAAGCTATGAATGAATATGATGAATCATTTGCTACGGTAGCTGATCGTTCTGGATGTCGTGTAA
>JAQTZK010000034.1 GCA_028687815.1 Candidatus Altimarinota bacterium
TTCCATGGTAGTATCTGGAACGGGTGGATTGGTTCCACCAAAGGGAACGGGCAGTGTTACATTGACTGGAGCTACTCTAACTGGGTCTGGAATTTTGGCCACATCAAATGGAACCGGTAGTACTCAGTCGGGAGTAACTACAAAAACTGGAGCGGTACTCACGGCAGTTGCTCCACAAACACAAACAGGTACGGTGATTACCACTGCTACTCCAGGTACCACGATAAATACCTATCGAACCCCAAACAACAAGTCGAAAAATCGTAAATAATATTTTTAGACACCAAACAAAGAAGAAGTTGATTTTTTGAATTCTACACTATCGTGTAAGCATGAAAAAAACATCTTCTTCTTTTTGAATTCAGATACTCCAAGGAATCATCAGTTTATTTTTCCTTACACTTCTGGGAATTACTATTTTTCGTCCAGACTTGGCAGAACAAGCAATTCACTGGGTAGGTGAGCTGTCTATCCAGTTGGGACACTGGAATTTTGTTATCATTCTGTTTACTAGTTTTATAGAATCATTTCCAGTTATCGGTATATTAGTACCAGGACAACAAATCATGCTCGTAGTCGGAGGTTTTTATGGCCAGACCTATTTTGTTTTTGCAGTGCTCAGTGCTTGTATTGGCGCTATCCTCGGAAATTGGGTTTGATATTGGCTCGGGGTGCATTATGGAATTAAATTTTTGAATAAATATGGAGATCTTTTTGCCCTGGGGAAGATAGAGCAAAAAATTCTTGCCAAACGTATTCAAAAAAATGGTGCTGCATTTATTATTTTTGGAAAATTTCATAATTTTACGAGAGCTTTTATTCCATTTTTAGCAGGTGCTTTTTCGATGAAGTCTACGAATTTTTGGCAGTATAATATAGTAGGCTCAATTTTGTGGTCGTTTACTATTCTCTTACTCGGGGTTTTCTTTACTACATATATCGATATAGTCTTGGACTGGATATCTTGGATTTTTCTCGGTATTCTCTTCGTGGTTATTGCATATATTGCTCTATATAAACGGAAAGAGTTTCAAGAATACCTTCACGAAAAACAAAAAGAATTACAAGAATAATTATGCTACCTGTAGATTTTACCTCATTTCTTATTATTGCGATTATTTCGACAATAGGGAGTTATTGTATGTTCTTTCTTGGAAGTATTCTTTTTCGAAAAATTGGATTACTCGACAATCCAGGACCATATGGACACAATCGGGAACCAGTACCTTTTGGTTTTGGACTTTTGTTATATCTCAATTTTGTAGGAATTACGGGTATTTTGTTACTGCTTGATCTTATCGAAATGAGCGACAAACTCATTATTATTGTTTTGCTTTGAGGCTTGGTGACCGGGTTGAGTTTTGTGGATGATCTTGATACTATTTTCAAATTTGATCGGGGTGAAAAAACTAAACCAAAAGTAACTACAGAAGAGTTGTCTCAGACTAGAAAAACGAAATTTGCTCTTTCGCCAAAATTCCGTCTTGGAATGCAAATCCTAGTAGGACTCATCATTAGTTTAACGAGCATAAAAATTAGTTATATCTCCAATATTTTTGGAGGAATTCTCTATTTGGATGCTTTTTCGATAAATTTGTGGGGATACGATGTATTTCTCATTCCAATTTTCTTTACGGTATTTTGGTACGTTTTGGTATTTAATAGTATCAATTGGAGCGATGGAGTGCCCGGATTGACGGTAGGACTTACTACTATTGCGCTATTTGTAATTCTTATCTCAACGATACGATTTTATTTGGTAGATGATACACCTGCGCTTCGACAAAATTCACTTTTTGTTTTTTCAATTCTTGCCATAATTCTCCCATCTTTACTGTGGGCTTGGTACTATAATCTCACACCCAAGATGCTTCTTGGGGATAGTGGCACCATGTTTCTGGCGTTTATGATAGCCTCACTTGCTATATTAGTTGGAGGAAAAGTAGCCACAGTAGCTACCGCACTCGGTATCTACTTGGTTGATGCTATTTATGTTATTTTTGCTCGGATTTTTAACAAGAAAAATCCTCTTAAAGGCGATAGAATACACCACCTCCATTATCGACTCAAGGCCATGGGAATGTCGGATGCTTTTATTCGAAATTTTGTATATTCCATAGCTTTATTTTTTGGAATATCTGCGGTTTTTCTTGATAAAGTAGGGAAAATATTTCTTTTTATTGCCCTCGTAATTGTCATCGTATTTATTACAAAAATCCTGTCACTGAATACCAAAAACCAATCAAAATCAGGTTTTTCACTCATCGAACTTCTCGTAGTCACTACCATTATCTCTATTATTTCGGTTACGGGATTCAAAATTTTTTATTCTTTAGAGGCTTCCAGTAAAAATATTTTTGTTCAATCGCGTATTCAGAGCTTTATCCAAAATCTTGATAGACAGGTAGCGGACGGAGTGATATCCGACTACAGTATGCAATTTCTCAAGAATGATCCTGGGGTTATTGTAAATACGAATACGTATCGTTCTGGTGAATTGGTAACTATGAACTATAGCTGGTCAACGGGAACGGGGAATCTCACTTTTTCTGGAGCTACCAAACCCGGATATGCGCTTATTGCAGAAAATCGCACCTATCTACGGGAAGTTCGAACTACCCCGGATACTTCATTAAATTTCACACTTACTGGATCTTTTGATCTTCCGCAACAAGTAGTTACGGTGGATAATGGAATTCAAAAAAACATATTCCTGATATTTCCATTGGATCATACGACTATAGGAAAGTCTGCTCAAACGAGTATCGGATTTGCGACGACTATGACGGGAGTTACTCTCAAAAATATCCGCTCACAAAAAACCTTGTATGATGGAAGTGGTATGTCGTATACAGGAGTACTGTTACAACTGACTCGTTGAGATTCCCAGTTTTGATTTACTCTGAGCACATGAAAATAGGTTTTTTTGGTACCCCAGAACTCTCCGCTACCGTACTTGCCGATTGCTTGAAACAAGCTGATATAGAGGTGGCGTATGTCGTATCTCAGCCAGATAGGCCAGTTGGGAGGCATGCGGTACTCACGGCAAGTCCCGTTTCCGAGTTGGCTATCCAAAAGCAAATACCACTATTTCGACCTGAAAAAATCAGAAATAATGTGGAATTTTTGGAAACTATAGGGAATTTTGAGGTAGATTTTCTGGTCGTGGTAGCGTATGGAAGAATTCTTCCTGACGAAGTGTTGGCGCTTCCAAAAGTGCTTCCTATCAATATCCATGGCTCGTTATTGCCCAAGTATCGATGAGCTTCGCCCATACAATCTGCTCTCCTTCATTGAGAAAAACAAACAGGAGTGACGATTATGAAAATGACTTCTGGAATGGACGAGGGGAGCATGCTTACACGTACGGTTATTGAAATTGATCCAGATGAGACGAGTGATACCTTATTTCAAAAGTTTTGTGATATCTCGGGAAGCACTCTGATTGACGCTTTGAGAAAATATTTGAAGCAAGAAATAGTGCTCGTCGAACAAGAGCATCATTTGGCTACCTATACCAAGAAGCTCAGCAAAGAGGATGGACAAATTATTTGGTCCAAAATGTCAGCTTGTGAAATTCGCCAACTCTGGCAAGCCTGTACCAGTTGGCCATGAATTTGGACGATACTCGAAGGAAAGCGTTGTAAGATACTTGGTTGCCGTGTTATTCAATTGGAAGACATAGAGACATCTCAGATGCCTGGAACATTCTGGAAACACGAGGAACAACTACTCGTGGCTACTCATGATGGAATTCTTGAATTAGATGAAATTATTATTGAAGGTAAATCAAAACAAAAAGCATCAAAAATATTGCTTCAATGAAGATTTGAAGAGTAATTTTTACTTGCTTCCATTTGTACTTTTCCAACTTTTTTTTATACTGCAACGCATGAATAACATAGCCATCAACACCTTCCGTGAGCTTCTGAGAAACCGTATTTTGACGGTAATTCTCTTCTTTGCCTGTGCTCTTATAGGATTTTCCATCGTTCTTGCATCACTTTCACTCGGTGAAACAAAGCGCATTATTATAGATTTTGGACTTTCCATGATCGAAATAGGAGGGCTTATTGCGGTTATTTTTGTTGGAGGTCAAATCCTCTTCAAAGAAATCGAAGGACGAACTATTTATTTGATTCTCTCAAAACCTATAGAGAGAAAAGACTATATTCTTGGAAAATTTTTCGGATTTGGTGCGATAATTTTACTATTAGTGCTTCTCCAAGGCTTGGTGCTAACAGGGTTGGTTATATATCAAGGTATAGCTTTAGATTCGCTTATGTTTGTGGCCATTGCTGCGATTGCTATGAAGCTACTCCTTGTATTTGCTATCATACTTTTTTTCTCAACTTTTAGCTCTCCACTTCTTTCCATATTGTTTACTTTAGGGGTATATATTTCGGCTCATTCTATTAGTTGAGTGATGGATATTGCACTTCGAAGTCAACAAATAGTGATGGTAAATATAGCAAAGATTTTTATGACTATTTTTCCTCAGTTTGAAGCTTTGAACATGGCAAAAAATACACTCGGAACGCCAGTGAATCTTCCCCTCACTTTCTATGCGGTAAATTTTGGAACTGCCACCCTGTATTTACTTCTCATACTTATTGCCACTTCTGTGATTTTCAAATACAAAAAATTTGAAAATGCCTAATACTTGAGATGTAGGAGCGCGAATAGTTTTTTTATGATTGGATTTATTGTATACCAATCAGGTGCTTACACCACGTTTGGAAACGGAATCACTCGTGCTAGGAGTGGCTCGTAGAGTATCAGGTGCTGATACAATTATTGATGTTGGAACTGGATCTGGAGCTATTATCTTATCTTTACGATCACGGTATCCTGAGGCTCGACTCCATGCTGTAGATATATCGCCCACTGCTCTTGCAGTAGCTCAAAAAAACGCAGATATTCACCATATTTCTGTAGATTTTCAGCTAGGAGATTTGCTTTCTGGATATTTGACTTTCATTGATCATGAGAGTTTATCTGAAAAAGAAGTGCTTATTGTAGCCAATCTTCCCTATATTGGTCTACACGAAACTATTGGCGATGATGTTCGCACGGATGATCCACATCTAGCACTTTTTGGTGGTGGAGCAGATGGTTTCATGCTCATTAGAGATTTACTCAATCAAGGATTAGAATTATCAAAATGCTGTCGTCACTTGCATATAGCACTGGAATTTTGACACTTGCAACTCCCGCTGGTGCAAGATTGGTGTAATGAGCATTGATTGACTATGGAGAGTTGGACTGACTATTCGAATATACCACGCTTTGCTCTTATAGACTATGGACATCACTAAAATGCTTTCTCCGATTGCGTTATCATCCTTACTTACCAAAAAAGTGCAGGATTATTTTTCAAATAGAGGTCAGCCACATCTTGCCACCGCAATTCTTACTATTTTCGTAAAAAATTCTTCTATTTTCATACACGTTTCGGGTACATTAGCTCGTGCGGAGATACGAATGCATGGGGAGGCAATACAACAAATTATTTCTCAGTGCTTAGGTTCCTCCGAAACGTATTCTATTCGGATATTGGTATGAACTTCTCCTCATCAACCATAGTATATATTTTTATTCTTAGCTTGTTTACTGGATGTGCTCCAACAAGGTATGAACAGTATCGAGATATACGTGCTTGGGAGATAGCACTATGATCAATAAGTAAACAAGAGCTCCCTAAAATTTCACATAAAATCTGGATGTCACCAGATGATCATGTATGAGAAATGCTTACCGAGAGAATATCCTTGGCAAAAAATAAAATTGATCTGAATGTGTACCTACTTTCCGATGTGCCTTTGATAAATGCTATAATACTCGCACATCGTCAGTGAGTATTTGTGCGTATTATTTTAGAACGTTCGGTATATGGTGCTCCAACGGCAAATGCTACCGTATATGAACGACTTAAAAATGAGGGAATATCAATTGTTTGGGCCGATGAAGTTCGACAAAATTTTAATCATGCAAAATATAGTATCATTGATGACGTAGTGTATCTAGGTACTGCAAATTTTACTACTACTTCATTTACTAAAAATCGAGAGTTTTTTATAGAAACTACTGATAAGGCAGTTCTCCAATATATGGAACATATTTTTGAGGCCGATTTTTATAGATTTCCATTTCATGGAACCGAGGCAAGTGTCTATATTTCCCCTATTGATTCTCGGATAAAAATCGAATGAGCCCTACGTTCTAGTCAAAAATCCATACATATTTTTGCAGCCTCGCTTTCTGACGATTCACTCCTTGATATTCTTAGAGAAAAACAATGAGATGGAGTATCGGTTCAAGTATGCTTGGCTTATGAGACAGATCAAGAGAGGCAAAACCTAAAACAGGTATTTAAAAGCCAGAAAATTGATTTTAAACAGGTTAAATCACCCTATGTTCATGCGAAAACTATCCTGATTGATAGTCATATCTTATTTATATGAAGTGAGAATTTCACAAAAAACTCATTGGATCAAAACCGTGAAATTGGTCTCATTTTGCGTGAGTCGTACTTTGTTCAAAAATATAAAGAAACTATTCTGAAAGATTGTCGAGATATATAGGTGGTATAAATTGTATCTTCAAAAGATTCCTGATATGATACACGTATGAAAAAATTTCTTTTTTGACTCTTTGTCGTCCTCATTTCTCTTGGATTAGTTGGGATATCATTCTGACAGAAACTGTCTCAACAGAAGCCAGAAGCTATTAATGAGCAAATCTTTCCTCAGAACATTCCTTATGCGTTATCTTGAGGTATTTTGATACCAAAAACTGACGATTCTGAAATTCTTGCAAATCGAATGAATGATGGGGATCTTATTTTTTACCTCAAGGATTCTGAGGTACCCAAAATTACTATTACCCAAGATGCGGAAGAGATTACTATTGGAAAATGATTGTATCTTGTAAGTGCATTTGATGCCTATAGGAATTATATTTTGAAAAATGATAACTTTATTGTTACTCATCTTTCAAATGGAGTCTATTTTGTAGATACACGAGATGAGTTGCGGATATTTTCCATGTCTGCTTTACTAAGAGTACAATTGCTTAAGGAGAAGCAAGTAGTCAATCAAATTGAGGTATTTCCTTCGGAATATTTTGCATACGAGTCTTCACTGAGTGATAAATTGGTAAATGCTGACGTATTTCGTGTAGGTCAACTCGCCACATTAAGTATTGCAGATCCATTTTCAAATGCATGATTTGCACGAATTTTTGGAATTGAATCTCGTTCGACAAAAATTTTTTTTGATGAATATCAAAAATTCTACAGTAATCGTCAAATTGAGATTCAGAAGGTGTTGCAAAAATTTCAAAATACTGCTTCCAATGGACTTACTAAGTTAGATGAATTTGGAATGCTGTTTATTAATTCACAGAAAAAACAAATTATTTTAGAAAACTCTTTGGCTTCTGCATTGCAAACTATGGTACTCATTGATGCAGATAGTTGTGATTTTTGTTCTAGCCAAAAAGTAGCTTCATCAAAGATATCTAACCAAATCAAAGATCAATTGAAAATGCTAGACTCAATTAGTCCGGTTGCCTGAGAAAGCGGTAGATCTCTTACTCGTAAATATATTGCCTTTGGTAGTTCAGTTAATGCCTTGCATACCCCAGAATACTATGGTATCTGAGGTAGTATTCTCACGGGTCTCTACCAATCTACTTTTAGCAGTGGTGGTCCAGAAAAAAATCAAAAAGTGTATAAGCTTCTTTCTGATATATATTCTCAATATTACTTTGGAAAAAAAGATGAAGAGGCTTTGCAAAAGAATCTTGCCAGTTATATTACCTTCCTGGTTAACTCAAAATCAATGGGTGAGCGTGAATTTCTCTGATTTACCTACTATCTCAAAGAATTTCTCAATACCAAGGGTACGGCAGATGATGCCAATTTTAAACTCTTTTCGCAGCTTATTTTCATTGCTCAAAATTACATTGAATCTTTGGATACTTCTCGAGAGAAGACTAATATGATTTCTATATTCTTATTCACCTTCAACTCCATATCAAGTCGATTAGAAACTGCGGTAGAATCTCGATTTTTTACTGGAAATTCAGATGATTTGATTTTAAAGCCAGCCTACTTAATTGGAAATCAGAGTAATGTTCCAGTTGATTCTATTTCAACTTTTGATGTACTTATTCAAAATCAGAAATCATTTTTGGATAGATATAGAGAGCCCTATATGTCGTCCCTTGGTCAAATAGATGACAGTAGTGTAAATTACTTTACTCAACTTACAAATTCAAGTGCTCGGCTAAAAAATACTCTATGAATTTTACGTGATTATGAGAACTATCGTATACAGTATAGTCTTTCAGACTCTACAAAATGAGCTACAGGATTAGTTCTCGATACTAACACTATGTCAGTTGAAAAGATTACCGAATATTTGAAAGAGTTTGTGGGTATTGATATTACCACATTAGACATATCAAATGATTTCCGTAGTGATGGTTTTTATCAAATTAATGTATCTTTCTTTGGTAAACCATTTGAATTCGAGCTGAATCCTCAAGGGAATGTCATTCAAAAGATGATTTATACAGAAACAGATGGTACAAAAAACACGAATTTTGAACAGGCGAGCATTAGTTTGACTGAGCGGGAAAAAATGTTTCGAGATCAAGCTTCAGGAGCAACTACTCCTCAGGAGCGGGAACGATATAATATTTATAACTTTTTTAAATCTATACTTTCTTCTAATACGGACACGGATGCTACTACTACAGTTGATGTAGATACGCTAGAACCAGTACTTACTCCTCAAATGCAAATTTTTGTACAACGAAATTTAATTGAAAAAGACTTCTCAATTATTGCAAAATTTCTCCCTATTTCTATCAAAAATGTAAAAGCAGATATAGTGAATAAGGAGTATGATATCTCACTTTCAAATATTACTGCAAAAGTGGTGAGTGAAAATCGTGACTATAAATTAAAAATAAGTTCTGATTATATTTTTCAAACCGATCTTCATGCCTTTGAAAACATGAAACTTCAAGTAAGTTCATCAGAAGATCGAGAGTTATTCAAGTGACAAGAGATTCAAGTACTCCCGAGTCAGATTAATACCGTTGATTTGGAACAGAAATTCAAGAAAATATGACCCTTACTTGAGGTATTAGAAAAACACTATTCGGCTACGAGTTGAAATATTCAACTTGACCTGGATGCAAATTCCGTAATTATCTGAGGGATATCTTATACTAATTAATACAAACTTATGTCAAAAAAAATTCAAAAAATTATCATTATTTTGACGGTAGTCATACTTCTGCTGTCAATGATTCTTCCTTTTCTTCCAATATTCAGTCAGTAATTTTCTTTGTTTTTTTGCTGGGTTTAGGAGATTCTTTTTGAAGAGTCTCTTTTTCTTTTTCGGTTTGTCGATGACTTCCGCAGCTCGTACAATATTTCCACGAGAGAAGCATCTTTGTGTGGCAAGAATCACAAGTATCAAATTGCTTAGTGCCACAGTGAGGACAAAATTTTGCATCTATTCCAATTTCTTCAGAGCAATTAGAACAAGCTATGAGAGATGTTACTTCTTGGTGACCAAAGCTTTCTAGCCAATTTTCTTCGTAGTGTTGCTCAAAAATAGTAGACCTTGGTCGAATAAGTAAGTAAAGTGGAAGACCAAAAATTGGAGTAAAAAATATAATGAGAAGCAACGAAAATGATTGCATGACAATATTGGTCGATCTCGTAGTAATATCTTTGATTACCCAAACAGCAACAGCAAACCAAATAATAAATAAGCAACTGATTAAGATTTTAATGATCATTTCCAGAGAAAGAGATGTTGTCAAATAGACAAAAAATCTTTGGAGTTCTGCAGCATTGAAAAATGAGAAAAATTGGTCCATATTTATAAAATATTATTTTGTTTCCAAGTATCTATGATTTTGGGATTTCCTGAAAGAAGTTCATGAGGAACAGAGATGTCTCTCCATATTTCTGGACGAGTATAGTGAGGATATTCTTTTTTTCATCTTAACGCATTACTAAATGATTCTTCATTTAGAGAATGTTCACTCAATACTCCCGGAATTAGTCGAGTAATGCCGTCTATTATAACTCCAGCAGCAATTTCACCACCAGTCAGTATAAAATTTCCTAAGGATATCTTTTGAATAGAATATGCCTCAAAAATTCGTTCATCAATTCCTTCATAGTGTCCACAAAGTATCCCAAGATTTTCTATTTGAGAAAGCTCTAAAAATTGGTGTTGATTTACAATTTCACCACGTGGATCAGGACAAATCCAATGAATGGGGGTAGATATGCATGACTGACAGTAATCTATGGCTCGTGCACAGGGTTCTGGAGCAAGAATAGTACCCGCCATCCCTCCATAGGGTCTATCATCAGAACGGCGAGTATTTTTGGTGCTATAGTCAGCGATATTGCACACCTTAATTTCTATCGCATGAGATTCAACCGCTTTTCGTATAATACTGGTATCAAAGTAACTTTTCAGAGCATTCGGGAAAAGGGTAACCAGAAAAATACGCAT
>JAQTZK010000113.1 GCA_028687815.1 Candidatus Altimarinota bacterium
TCAGATGAACAAAAAAAGAACCAAGAATTGCTTATCAAGCTCTATTCTGAGTATGAGAAATTTAAGATATCCATCCCAACAGGGATGCTCCTCTATGGTCCTCCTGGTACGGGAAAAACATTTATAACCAAGAAACTAGCTGAAGAGCTTGGTTGTGGATTTATCGCAAAAAATATGGGAGAATTCGGTTCTTCTTATCTCCATCAGACCACGAAAAATATCAAAGATTTTTTTACCGCAGCAAAAAGCGCAGCAGCAAAAGAACCGATTATCCTCTTTCTCGATGAAATCGACTCACTCGTATCAGCTCGCACGGATCGTGTCGATGCGAATAAGGCGGAAGAGATTAGTCAGTTTCTTCAGGAATTTAATGCACTTGAAACCGCACCAAATCTCATCGTTATAGCCGCAACCAATCGCCCCGACCATCTCGATCCAGCAATTCTCCGATCGGGTCGTCTCGATAAGAAAATCTATCTCGGACCTCCCGATGAAATCGCAAGAAAAGAACTCTTTCGTATGTATATCGAGAAAGCGGGTCGCCCGAGTGAATCCCTCAACTATGATGAACTCGCAAAAATCTCTGATGGATATGTATCGGCTGATATAGAAGCTATTTGTGACGAAGTTGCCCGCGATGCAAGCCAGAATCTCTTGAATCTTATCGACGAAGCAGAAAGTGGTATCCTTACGGAACAACATCTTGAATGACACGAGATTACCATGGATTCACTTCGAAAAACAATCGCAGAAACCCCATCTTCTCTCAAGATGGTAGATATGAGCATCTATGAAAGCTGGCTCGAGAAAATAAAATAGAAGATATGACTAATTATCAAGAATTACAGAGTTATATTAAAGAGATTGAACAATCTCTTATAAAGATAAACGCTATAAAAAGAGGACGGAATTTTTGGAGAATCACTTTTTGAGTTCCTATGTTCGTGCTTCTGATAATCTGGTGAAGTCTCTTGGGTGAAATTGGAGTTATACTGAAAAACTTTGAATGATATTGGTATCATGATATTTTATTCACTATTATACTTTTGTGTAGCTGTCTATTGACCGCATATATTCTTTACATTGCATATCAAATCCATTTCAAATTTCCAAAGATATTTTCATTCCAATTCAAAGCTCTTGAAAATCTCAATAAGAAATTGGAAGAAATTGATATAAATACTATTGATAATTTTGAAGAGGTATTAGATATCAGTAACCAAATATATAAAATACAAACCAATATGAGAAATTGGAAGATGTGAGCTCATATGTTTTTCGTAATCCCTTGAATGTCGAAAAAATTAAAGAATCTTTGGATTCTTGAATCTCAGTTCTTAAATCAATCATTAACAAAAACACGAGAGTTGCTTCATAAAGAAATGAAGCGACAACAAAAAACTCTCGAACAAGCAAAATCCAAAGTCGAAGAAAATATCCATGGAACCACTGAACTCGAACAAGTTTCAAAACTTCAACAAGTAAGACTTGATAAGCAGATAGAACAGTTCAATAAGCTTCAAAGGGTTCTTGCAAAAGCCTAAAATTTGCTTTCTTATTGTAAATCTGATACCCTTATAGGGTATTATTTTTTATTTACAATTCTATGACTGGAACAACAATGGACACTCCTGTATTTGGTTTACTCGGGGAAACAACCAATACCCTTATTGGACTTGGAGGTATCGCGCTCATTATTGGTCTCTACTTTATCGTAACGTACAATTCGATTATCAATGCAAAAAATTCAACAAACGAAGCATTTTCTGCGATTGATACCGTACTCCAGAATCGATACAATCTTATCCCAAATCTCGTAGAAGTGGTTAAAAAATACGCTGCCCACGAAGTGGCGGTATTTGATAAGGTTTCTGAGATGCGCGCTTCCCTTCTCTCCAATGGAAACAAAGGAAGCACCGAACGCTTTGCACAAGAAAACGAACTCCAATCGACGATGAAATCTCTTTTTGCAGTCGCTGAAAACTATCCAGATCTAAAGGCAAGTACAAACTTTCTTGAACTCCAAACTCAATGGGCCGAGATGGAAGACAGACTTCAAGGTGCTCGTCGTGCCTATAATGCTGCTGTAAAGTCGCTCAATAATAAGAAGGAAATGTTTCCTTCTAATATGGTTGCCAAGATGATGACACTTCCAGAATATGCTATGTTCGAAGCAGATGAGGCTGCAAAGACCGCAAATCTTAGTGCAAAAGACATGTTTAATGCATAATATATGTTTGATATCGATTTCAAAAAACTTCCAAAAATTGAGGAGAAACTCGAAGGAGGGGAAATTGCAGCACTCAATTGACTCTTTCAAGATCCCACTATCCAATCACAACTTGAAGCTATTGAGGAAAATAGAAAGATTAGGACAAAGTGGAAAATAGGTATTTATCTCTTTACCGCGGGGGTTACTGGTGGGCTCTCATTTTTTCTTGGACTATGAGATTTGGTAGCAGGATTCCTCTACACCATCGGATCATGAGATGACTCTTTTAGTCCAACTATCTGGGCAATGATTTTGTCATATAGCATTCCAAAGTGAATTCTCTACACAAAATTCGCTTCAAAAATAGAAATTCCCCTCAAAAAGGAAGTGCTCGCAAAGCTCTGCCCTATTCTCTACTCAAAATTGGAGTACAGCTATGATG
>JAQTZK010000035.1 GCA_028687815.1 Candidatus Altimarinota bacterium
TCAGAAATAGTTCATACCACTCGAAGTATATCGGAGCAACTGTTCTACCATCTTGTCAGCTGAAATCTGAAACAACCAGGCTTCGTCAGCGATAGCCGCTACATCTGCATCAGAAAGTGGATACAAACTCCCCCGTTCAGCATTGATATGTCATAAAATATCATTGGTTCGACGATTCGCATACTCTAAACGATTGATAAATCGTTGGATTGAGGCTGTGTCCAATGGAATTCCGGTCTCTCGAATTCGAGAGCGATACCACTCAGCATCCGTCGAAATCGGCTCATAGAGGTGTTGGAATATTTCTCCAACTTCACGAGCAACTACGGAAGGATCACGAATAAGTGGAATTTGATTCATGGATATTTCAAACGAACTTCCTATTTTATACGCTTATACTTGAGAAAGTCAAAAGTATCAAACTTTTGGGTTTCTATAAGCTCAAAACGAGATTGATACTCAGGAAAATAGGCATCGCCTTCATGTATACCCGGCACCTCACTCACCCATAATTCATCCAATAAATTTTGGTCGAGAAATTGCTTATATATTTTGGAGCCTCCAATAATAAATACTTCGTTTTCTTCGCTTGCAAGAGCTTCTAAACAAAGCGGAATACTCTCAAAAATCTCAATTCCCGGTCGAGATTCCAGTGTGGAAGAGAGAATCATATTTCTTCGATTTGGAAGTGGTCGACCTATCGAGAGAAACGTAGTACTTCCCATTACAATAGGATGTCCTGAAGTACAGGCCTTAAAATTCTGCAGATCTTCTGGCAGATTCCAAGGCAAAGCCCCATGATTCCCAATAAGTCGATTCACATCATGAGCCACAATCGCAATGAGTTTCATAAAAAAAGCTTAAAGAAAAATCAATTCCTACCCAACCCCCAAATCCCTTAAAAAATGATGAAATTCGCGTGAAAACTGCGTACCGCAGTGAAACGTACACCCGTACGTTGAACGAGGAAACGTAAAGTTTGAACGCGAATTTCGCATTTTATAAGGGATTCCTCACTAAAAGTCCCAGCTTCATTTCATGCTGGAAGACTGCGTATAGTTGATAACGGTAGTCTCAAAAAAGTTTCCCTTATCACCGTTGGAATCTTGCAGTCGATCCAAGTGTTTATATGGATTGGAAATTGCTTCTGGGTAGATAGGAGCAATTCCGATCATAGCCATTCTCTGGTTACAGAGCCATTTGGTATAGGTTTCGGTGGTTTCTCCATTAATTCCCATAATTCGGGATCCAAGAATATGATTCGACCAAGTAATTTCTTGTTCTACTGCAGTTTTCGTCATTTCAATGAGTACTTGTTCGTTATAGATATCTGGAAATTCCTTTTTGATTTCTCGTAAGATATTGGCAAATAGAGTCACGTGCGTAAGTTCGTCTCGACGAATATACGCAATCATACGACCTGTTGCTGGCATTTTCATCATGTCAACCAGAGTATCGAAGAATGCAAAACCATTGTAGAAATAAATACCTTCGAGCATGTAGTTCGCTACTAGTGCACGGAATAGATTTGCATCACTCGGCGAGTCGATAAAATCTTGATAAATACCTCAAATATATTTATTTCTCTCCAGCAAGATTTCGTCAGTTCTCCAAAAGTAGTAAATTTCTTCTCGCTCTTCTGGTGATACTACCGACTCAAGAATAGTCGCATACGACTGAGAATGAATCGCCTCCTGATATGCCTGAATCGAGATAAGCAGATTCACTTCTGGCGCCGTAATGAAGTCGGACAAATGAGGAAGATTGACTGTTTGAATTGAGTCAAGAAAGATGAGGAACGAGAGAATACCCTTATATGCCCGCTGTTCCTCAGGTGAGAGAGCTGAGTGAAAGTCTCGCTGATCATCCTTGAGTCCAGACACCTTTTCTGGAAGCCAGAAGTTACCTACCATAACTTGGTAAAGTGACTTAGCCCAAGAGTATTTCACCTCATTGAGATTGAAGAGTCCGGTCGTGGATCCCTTGATGATAGTTCTCAATTCTAGAGAATCATTTCCCATTGGATTGAACAATGGGTTTGCCTGAATGAGCAGATTTTGTTGGTGTGCCATGTTTAAATTAAAAATTGATTATCCACTACAACTCACACAGTCTTCTTTGGCTTCGAGTGAAAGCGATCGAACATAATATACTGTTTTGATACCTTGTTTCCAAGACTTGATATAATAGTCAGAAAGATCCTTCGGAGTCACACGAGCTGGGTCAATCATCCATTCAAAACTAATAGATTGATCAATCCATTTATAGATGGTGGCAATCATATCGATGACGTCGTTCATATCCATATTCACATATTCCTTGTACAGCCAAAAATTCTTTGAATCCAGTTTTGGGGCAATACGGATAGTTGGAGAAGCCAAGTTGGTTTCAACGAAATACTTTTTGTAGATAGGAAGAAGGGCTGCAGTGGTACCCACTACTCCGGCAGTAGAAGTATTTGGTGCTGGACCAGTTGTGTATCCAAATCGTACTCCACTTTGCTTCATGCGAGCGAAGAGCCCCGCCCAATCGAGATGAGCAAATTGTTTCTGAGCCTCAAAGTCTTCTGAGGTGCGACCAAGGAGGATTCCCTTATCATATTCAGAGCCTTTGTATAACTCATAGGTTCCTCGTTCTTTGGCGAGCTCGATAGATGACTCGTAGGTGTAGTAGGTATAGAGTTCAAAGAGTTCGTTTACGTGCTTTCGGGCCTCGGCGCTATCATAAGCGTATCCATTGGTGGCCAAATATTCAGCAAGTCCGAGGTATCCCAGTGCTACGGATCGGTATCGCTTTGCCGTTCGCTCCGCTGCCTTCACCGGAAATTGATTGAGGATAATAATATTATCCAAAATTCGCATCACTACTGGGTATACTTTTTTGATTTCATCCTCGGTATGCACCTTGGCGATATTGATAGACGAAAGGTTACAAGTCACGACATCTCCAGGCTCATATCGGATAACAATTTTCCCGTCTTCGATTGTTTCTTCGATAAATTTACATGGGGAAGTATTCTGACAAATTTCGGTACATAGCTGAGTAGAATATACATTTCCTTCGTGCTTGTTTGGATTGAAGCGATTTACCGTATCTCGGAAGAATACATACGGCATTCCTGTTTCAACCGTGGTCTTGAGGAAGTTTTTATAGAGATCCTTGGCTTTAAGCGTTTTCTTCATAACCAATCGAGTATCTTTTTCGAGTTCCTCATAGAACGCTTCAAATTCTTCACAGAAAGTATCTTGAAGACTCTTTCCGTAAATAGTCTTCACTTCATACGGATCAAAGAGGGTCCAGTCTGCATCTGCCTGAACTCGTCGCATAAATATATCTGGTATACTCACCGCTGGGAATATATCGAATGCCTTGGAGCGGATATCTCCCGTTTCGGTTTGGATTTCGAGGAAGTCGAGAATATCTCGGTGCCAGATATCCAAGGTTACCGAAACTGCTCCGAGTCGTTGACCTAATTGATTTACGGCTACTGCGGTATCGTTGATAACCTTAATCCATGGATTCACTCCTCCTGCAGCACCTTTGATACCACGAATAGAAGCTCCTTGAGCTCGGATGTTTCCAAGATATACTCCAAGACCTCCTCCAAATTTTGAGATTTGTGCAATATCTTCGATAGCATGGTAAATACCTCGAAGGTCGTCATCTACATTGATTTTGAAACAACTTGAGAGTTGGTGCCAGTTGGTTCGCGGGTTGTTGAGTGCTGGTGTGGCAAGAGAAATCTTTTGTTCAGAACAGTACTCGTACACCTTTTTTGCGAATTCTAGTCGTTTTCCTTCTGGCTCTGGAATCGCATAAAATAACGCAACGGAGAGATAGAGTTCTTGAGGAAGTTCGTGTACTACTTTGTTTGGATTGAGGAGGTACCGCTTAGCGAGCGAAAGTACGGTAGTATATCCATAGCTCATATCGGTCTCTTTTTTGAGCCAAGTTCCTGCCTCTCGAATGTCAGCTTCAGAATAGTATTCAAAGAATTTTTTGTAGTAAAATCCACGATCTACATAATCCTTAAAAAAGGTATAGTAACTATCAGAAGTGTAGAGATCTTTCATCTCCATATTTCGATTTTTGGAAGCTTGTTTGTAGAGATTCATGAGGGCAAAACGACCAGCAACATGTTCCCAAGAAATATTCTCAACACTTACAAGATCAATACAGGTCTTCGTAAGTAATTTCATGATGTCAGAAGTCTTGATATCTTCTACCAAGTTCTTTTTGAAGGCTTCCATAAGGGCTTCGAAGGTACATTTGTCTTCGTGTCCTTCGACCGCAATATTGAAGACTACTCGAATTTTTTCAGCATCAAATACCTCTTTCTCTCCGTTAGTTTTGGTAACTTTAAGTTTATTTTTTTCAAATTTTTCAACGAGTTTTTCTTGTTTTTCTACTCGGATTTCTTGCTGAGCCGCTCGATACAGAATATACGCCTTGGCTACTTCGTATTTGTTAAACTTCATCAAATTTCGCTCAACAATATCTTGAATGTCTTCTACGGAAGGGAGTCGATTTACAAATACCTCTCCGTATACATGCTCCAAATCTTTCACGATAAAATCAGTAATGACTGGGATGAACGATTTATCAATCTCCCCGATTTCATCTACGGCTGCAGAAATTGCCGTTTCAATTCTGGATCGATCGAATTCTACGAGTTCGCCATCTCGTCGTCGTATCTGAGTAAGTGCCATAAAGAAAAATTAAAATACCAACAAAAGTAGTGCAAGATATACGGCATTCTGTAACATACTATATATCTTTGAAACACTACATTTAGTAGTACATATAATTATCTATACACAACATATTGTCAAAAGGAAATACAAAAAATCAAAATCTTATAGTGAAATTTTGGCTTTAAATGGAGGTAAAGTCAGAAAGAAAATATATTCTTTATTTACTATGTCCCATGTACGCCTTTTCCTATGATTTAGGATTTATTTTTTATATCATTAAGCTCGGAGAAATCAAGTCTAGGAAGATCATCGGCAAGGGCACCTTCAAAAGCAAATTCTTTCCCCCACAGTACAAACTTGAGTCGCCAAGCGTGAAGCCATTGTCGGGTGAGTCCATACTTTTCACAGTACGTTTTATTGATCGTTGCACGACCATATACCGTATCTCCAAGAATCGGAAATCCTATACTTGCCAGATGCACACGAATTTGATGCGTTCTTCCCGTAAGTAAATCAACCTCAAGAAGCGTAAGTCCATCTTTCCTTTCCTTCACATAGGCTCGTGTTTGAGCGAGCTTGGGATTGAGAGGATCAGTGGTGGTCATTTTTTTGCGATCAATCGGATCTCGACCAATGAAGGATTCTATATAAATTTCTGGATCTTGAATTTCTCCTACTACTACCGCAAGGTATCGTTTACTAATGGTACGTTTCTCTATTTTCTTTTGAAGTGCCCACATGGCCCGATCCTCTTTGGCAATCAAAAGAAGACCACTCGTATTTTTGTCGAGTCGATGTACGATTCCGGGACGTTCTACCCCATTGATGACAGAGAGGTTTCCAAAATGATGAAGTAGCGCATTTACCAGGGTACCCGTATGACCATTTTCTCAAGGGACTGGATGAACGTTCATACCAGCCCGTTTATTGATGACCGCAAAACCGGGTCCATCATACACAATATCAAGGGGGATATCTTCTGCCTCAAATTTACCCTGTTCAATCCTCCATTCCACACGAATCACCGTCTTGTGAAATATTTTAGCATTTTTTTTGACAGCAACTCCATCGATATAGACATCTCCAGCATCGATGAGCTTTTGAATATAGGAGCGACTCACATCGGAAAAAAGAGTCGACAAGAACATGTCGACTCTTCGTGATTCTCGAACATCCAAATAAACGGAAAGTTCTGAGATTCGCTTAACTGTTGAGGGAACGGGTGTAGGTGAAAAGTTCATTATCTTGAAAAAATCGAGCAACTTCTACCTTCGCAGTTTCTTCGGAATCAGAAGAATGGATAAGATTGTTGTCAATAGAACGAGCATAGTCTCCTCGAATCGTTCCAGAAACCCACTCAGACTCGGCAGTAAGTCCGCACATTTTTCGAACTACACTCACAGCATCGTGTCCTTCGATAGCAATAGCTACAATAGGGCCACAAGTCATGAAGCTAAGAATAGCTGGATAGAAAGGCTTGGAAGTCATGTGTGAATAGTGTTCATCACAGAGAGCTGGAGTCATGTTCATCATTTTGAGACCAGCGATCTTGAGACCTTTTTGTTCAAATCGTGATACCAGAGTACCAATGAGTGATCGTTGAACCGTGTCCGGCTTGAGAAGTACGAGAGTTCTTTGCATAAGAGAAATAATAGGGCTAATTTGCACCTATCGTAAAAAATCTTTTAAAAAAGGCAAGTTGAAATAGGAATAATGCGGAAAATACGCACTCTAAATCGTATGAACAGAAAATAAGAAACTAAAATCGAATCTTAAAATAGATAAATCTCCCTTCTAAAAATTGAACACATCCACCACTTTCCCACTAATCTCAATAGAATCCTCTTGAGAAAGAATAATCGGCATATGTTCCGAATCCTTTGAATCAGGTAGCAAATAAATACTTCCTGCTTCTTGTTTGATTTTCTTGACGGTAGCCGCACCATTGATCACACACAAATAGGCAGCGAAAGGATTGTCTACGGTTTTGATACTGGAATCTACGAGCACAAAAGCTCCGTCTTCCAAATATTTTCCTCGTAAACTAAAGTTGTTCATCGAGGTTCCTTGCAGTTTGACGCAGAAGTATTTCTTCACATCTCCGGTAAGAGCATTGGGTGAAATGAGCAGTTTCCCCATATCGGACTCATCAGCGTACATAAGTGGTCGTCCAGCATTGGCATATCCAAGAATAGGTACGGGAATAGCAATCTGCGATGCCACAATACGATCTCCAAGTCGGATAGAACGATACCCCCTCCCCCGCCGAATAAATCCTTTGCGCTCCAGATAATCCAGAAATTGCACCACAGAATGCTTACTCTTTGAACCAAGAATTTCTTGAATCTCTTCCAGAGTAGGTGATTCACCATTCTTTTCGATATAGTCTTTGACGATATCGAATACTCGTTGTTGTTTTGGAGTGAGCATAAAATTGAGAAGTTACCTACTCAATATATACAAAAATATATATTTGCAAAATATTATATGTACAATATTATTTTTTATATGTACTTTTTATGCAAATTACTTCAAATATTTCCGTTTATTCGCATTATGTTCCTCGTTAGTATTCGCATAATGAATACCTCCTTCTGGATCATGGAGGTAGTAAAGTGCTTCTGATTTTTTGGGAAAAAGAGTGGCAAGCCAGGTCTCTCGAGAGGGGTTCGAAATTGGAGTAGGTGGTAAACCTGCTACTTTTCTCGTATTATACGGACTCTCAGAGTCGAGACCATCAACGATTTTTGATGGAGTACATGTTTTGGAACTGAGCTCAAGCGCATAACAAAGGGTCGCATCAGCACCTAGCATCATACGGATACGCAAACGTTCGGTCAATACGCCAGCCACGACCGCCTTTTCATCTGGATTTCGCTCTTCTCGCTCTACGATAGAAGCAAGGATAAGTGTAGAGTACAAGATTTTTTGTTGAGCTGGAGTCAACTTAGCATAAATTCGTTCATCAAATATTCACAGAAGGGTGTCTAAGAATTCCTCCAAATCAGCACTGGGTCGTATGCGATAGGTGTCTGGATAGAGAAAACCCTCAAACGAAGTTTTTCCTTCCAAAAATGGATATTTTTTTATAAGTTTTGGGAATTGTGTTGGCTTCGCCTGAATCAGTTCTCCTGGCTTTATGAATTTTTTCTGCGCTAAGTAGGGGTCAATATCAAAGCTACTCCAACCGGGTAAGATCATAAAAGTGAGATCCGTATGAGTCGGTTTTTTGAGGCTTGTTTCTAGTGCTTGAGCAAATGACATATCTTCAGCAATAGTAAAAGTCCCCGACTTAAGCTCAAATTCTGGGGCGTAGTATTTTCGATAGGCTTTGAGTCGCCAGTCACTCACTCCGAGCTTCAAAGAGGTTCACAAGTCAAGGAACACCGTTCCTGCATCAATCGATACTTGTCCCTTACGAACTACAACAGAGCCGACACTCGAAACTGCATACCAGCCATATCAAACCAGACAAAGAAAGAGTACGAAAATCCACTTTTTCATTATCTATTTGGGGTCAATGCACCCGAGGTAGTCGCACTTCCTGAAAGTGTCACACTCGTATTTCCCCCACTTCATGCACCGGTACCTGTAGCTCAAGATAGTGTAGTAAAGGTATTAATTTGAGTCTTGAGTGAACTCGCCGTATCAACGATTTGATTGGCTTGTTGGACCTTATTTTCAATGAGCATTTGCTTTTCCTTGATAGTCTCACGAAGTTTTTCAGCTTGGGCACGAGCGGCATCAATATCACTTTTTGCAGAATCCAAAATGGAACCATCCACTAAACTTCCCGTTTGATCTTTAAACTTCATCAAAGAATCAGTAGAGTCGAGCTTTTGTTTCAAACTTCGGACTTGTGCATTGAATTCCGTAACTCCAACTACACTAGCCAGTTCATCTGCTTGTGCTGGAGCAAGAAAAATCGCGAGTACATAAGAAACAGAAATGATCACCAAAACAGCACCAACTTTGAGAAACATAGGTTTTAATTAAAAAGATCTTCTACGGAAGCATTTTGCTTAAGACGATTTCTAAGCTGAAGAATATCTTCATCTTGTATCAATTTCTCAGGAACTCCTTGAGAATCCATGCCAATCAACTTGGTAATCATCGCTCCAGAATGAGAAAGTTTCTCAATATCAATAGGACTATTAATTACATTGATTTCTGCCTTGATAGTAGCAATATCATGACACTGAGAACAGTGAATTTCCATATTCACTCCATGTTTTCCTGAGTCAACAATCGTCACATCTCGCTCGGAGACTTTACTTCCACATTCTTTGCATTGGTAGTGAGAAATAGTAGTATCAATGATACTCTTCATGATGAGATAATTCATAGAGAAAGGTTACAGAAACATAGTAGCTGAAGTTGTCGCTATACTCAAAGTTTTTGATAGGTTTTGACTTGACGATTCTGGAAAGGTCACTCACAGAAGTATACCAACATACTCCAAAAATTCAACGGTGTTTTTCTTAAAATTTTACTTCAAACACTTTTCCTCGGGAATAAATGGTATCGAGATTGGGTGACATAATCGATGGAAAAATCACATCACAAGAGCGAATTGGAGCATTGAAATCAGCGGTATACTGACAGGGGCAAGAAGTACAAGTCGAAGCTCAAAATATAGCACCAACGCTCGCTGCGTAGTTGTATCGACACTGCCCATTAACTCCAGCAAGTGAAAGTGAGAAACCTGGAATATAGTCTTGAGTTACCGAAGTAGCTGGAGTATCACCATTATAGATATCAATCACGGGGCATCATTGATTGATTACTGGTCCCACTGCAAGTGGACAAGCATCAGTATCATCAGCGACTCCATCTCGATCAGAATCATTGGATTCACTCAGTACGAGATTGACCGTAGCTATGGCAATAGCTCCCTGTGCATCTCGAACCGTAAGCTGTACCGCTTTCCCTCCAGGAATATCATACAGATGTGCTGGATTTTTATCTGATGAAGTGAATCCATCAGCAAAATTCCATTGGTAAATAAATGGCGCTACACCTCCCGATAGCGTGCTCGTAAATTGAAATCGCGCTGGGGCAATAGCGATGAGCTTATCTGCCTGAATTCCCAAGGAAAGCCCCTGGAATCCAGAAATTATCGCAGGAGAATCTGCAGTAATATTCACGGTAGCAATAGAAACGGAAGTGACACCTGTTATCGTATCTGTAATAGTAAGCTTAACGAGCCAAGTTCCCGGTGATTGCAAATCAAAATTGGTAAGATCAGATCCTGTAGCTGTAAGCGTTGATCCACTTTGCACTTGGGCAAAATTCCAGTCATACGTGTACGGTCAACCTACCGACTCAGTGACTCCACAAAACGTATAGGTAGTATCTTTAGAATCTGGAAATGTAGTTACGGGAATGGTTTTGGAACAAGTTTTACTGGAGTCAAGGATGCGGATTTGGGAAGATAAGTCAGTAGAAATAGCGGTAGGTAGAGTCAATGTGGTAGCCCCTGTAGCAGTAGTCTGCACTACTCATGGGGTCACCGTCTTTCCGGTATCAGTAAATGTAAGATTCAAAGTACTTGTGACCGTGAGGTCCTTAGCATCTGTGACGACAAGCACTACATCGTAAGAGCCTGGGGCATCAAATACATGTTCTGGGTTTTGGGTCGTAGAAGTAGCTCCATCGCCAAAATTCCACAGGTAAGTAAATGGTCCCGTGCCACCACTCAGAGTGCTGGTAAACTGAATAGTACTTGGCTGACTCTCATTTACGGCGTCCGCCTGAATAGTAACTGCCAATTTCGCAGGAGTAATCGTGGTAGTAGATAAAATCACTGGAGGAGTCAAGTTGCCAGTGC
>JAQTZK010000114.1 GCA_028687815.1 Candidatus Altimarinota bacterium
TTGAGTTCTACGCGATTTCGAAGCTCCGTTGATCCAATCGGGCGAAGTGAAATATTGACGTCACATCGAAGTTGCCCCTTATCCATATCAGCATCTGATGCACCACACCAACGCATAAGTTTTTGAAGCTCTTCTAAGTACGCAATTACTTCATCTTTTGCGCGAAAATCTGGCTCAGTAACAATTTCCATAAGTGGAGAACCAGCACGGTTGTAGTCACAAAGCGTTCGTGCTCCGGAATGGATAAGTTTACCTGCATCGGTTTCGATATGAAGTCGATTCACTCGAAATTCTTTGAGTTCACCCGCTACATACGTGTTCACTTTTCCATGTTCCGCTATCGGGTGATATAGCTGAGTAATCTGGAATCCTTGTGGTAAATCTGGATAGAAGTAACTTTTTCGATCAAAAATCGAGATCTCATTTACGGTCATTCGAAGTACTTGAGCCGCACGAACTGCGAGATCTACTACTCAGGCAGTAAGTGAAGGGAGCATTCCCGGCATACCCATACAAATAGGGCAGACATGGAGATTTGGTTCATCCGCAAGCTCAATCGCATTGACACAAGCACAAAACATCTTCGTAGCAGATTTGATTCGAACATGGGTTTCAAGACCCATGACAATTTCGTATTTAGACATAGTAATATTTGGAAAATTCAAGTACCTATAGTATTCAAAAAATGTCTGAATTCAAAGCTATTTATGAAGGAAAAAAGAGAAATTACTCAATTTCCTTCAGGACTATTTGATGTTTTTTTGCTACAGGTTCCAAAACCTGCTTTTCTATCTCCCACATTTCTACATATTCCTCATCGGTTTCGTGATCAAATCCAAGAATATGGATAATTCCATGAATCATAAGTCGATAGCATTCTTCCTCAATCGAGTGTCAAAATTCGGCTGCCTGACTTTTGAGTCGAGATTCTGAGAAAACTATTTCTCCAACTATTTCGTCAGGTGAACATTCAGCAAAATCATCAAAATAGTGAAAGGAGAGTACATCCGTAGTAGACTCAATTTTACGATACAGGGTATTGAGGTCTTGCATACGAACATCATCAATAATCATAGTGGAAATGGTGCCTTGGTGCATTTCTACCAGTTGCTCAATAGTTTCGGTAATCGTATGTAAGATTTCTGGATTTAGCTCAAATGGAAAATCGACACACTGGATTTGGAACATACCCTTATTGGTTACGAATTTGGAACCGCTGAAGTCCAGGTTGTTCTATGAATTGTAGCTCCGGACGGCAACTACTTGGGGTACTTGCATAGTCAACAAACATTTTGCTGGTTTTACCCACTCCTGTCGTTATGGTAAACGATATTTCATCGTATTCCGCAGGCTCAGTATTCCACTTAAATTGACCTTCGAGTTCTTTGGAAATACCTACAAAAGAAGAATTCTTTGGCACCAAAAGTCGAATAAATTGAACATTATCACCATTTCATTGAACATACAATTCATGTTCATGCTCTTTGACATCTACTCCATATCGATAGAGCATGGATCGTATATTTTCACGTTCACCCGCAGAAAATAGATGTTCACTCGTAAGGGCAAATCTATTGGTTACCGTACAGCCACTTTGAGAAAGACGAGATAAATCAAACGAACGACTTACATAACGGTCAGATTTGTTTCAAGAGAGTGAAGTAAATACTGGATAAACAAAGTTATTCGAATTATTTCGGTATTTTGGAATCCCAAAAATTTGATCAACAAAAGTCTGACTATTCGTATCCCGAAGGGCTACTAGAATCTGACCAGCATCAATATTTTTTTGAGCTACTTGCATATACAAATCAAATTGCTTGGCCTCGGCCATTTTTTTTACAATTTCGTCGATAGCTAAAAACAAAATATCTTTGGCTGAATTTTGCCGAGCATATTGTCCTTCTACCAAAACCGAAAGGAGTACCGAAAATGAAGTAGCATCGATCTGATCAGGAACTCCCAAAATTCGAACCGGTCAAGTCACGGCCAAGAGATCTTCGATGAGTCCCTGGTGAATCGCTACCATCCCATCCAAAGTACTTCCTCCTGCTTTTTCGTACATGCGACTCATCGTCACAAAACTCTCACGAATATCAGGCGAATAATTCGCATCTCGCATGCCCCAAGTTTTGGCAATTTGATCTATTCCTGGAGGGGGAACTTCTCCGTACGGAAACAAGTGCCAGTCATAAAAATATATATCTTTCTTTACGTATTTTTCGAGTTTTCCCTTGTACAAAGTTATCTCAACCGCACTTCCTGGAAATCCTCCATTGGCTCGAAGCTCATCTCGGTTTTGATTGAGAATTAGATAATTCATCGGCTTACGATCACCGAGTATGTTGAGGATTTCATTTCCGTTTACCGAAGTATATTTGATAGCTGATTCCAAAGTTCATAACACCTGGGTTAGTTTGGCTAATTCGGCATCTTGTGTTGGATTGCCAGTCGTGGTAATAGAGGAAAAATGGTACTGTGCTTGAGAAATATTTTTTGAAATAAGTGAAAGTGCCTCGCTATGTCATCGGAAATAGTCAGTCAAAGGAATATTTGTTTGTAATACAAGCTTTGGATCTATATAGCCTGATAATGCCCCCGTTCCTCGG
>JAQTZK010000036.1 GCA_028687815.1 Candidatus Altimarinota bacterium
ATCGACAACACATGGATCGAACTGCACCGGGCTGGTAGGCCTTTTCATTTCGTACTTTTATGGAGTTTCCATTGGAATCCACAGATTTTTTGAACTGAGAACCGACAAAGTTTTGGAAATACGGAAGTCCATATTTTGCGGTCATTTCAAAAATTCGGTCTACCTTACTATCATTCCAATCAAAGTCCTCGGTGATGTTGTAGGTAGGAATAGGAAAGGTGAAAGCTCTCCCCTTGTAATCTCCTGCTAAGTACACTTCAATCAGTGCTTTGTTGATCATAGCACGTTCTTGGTCGAGCTCACCATACGTTTTGACGTAAGGACCTCGATCATAGCCACCAAGGCTCAAAGATTTCTCCTTCAAGTCGTCTGGACAAGTCCAATCCAAGGTAATATTGGTAAAAGGCGTTTGCGTTCCCCATCTTGAAGGAACATTGAGTCCAAAAATAAAGTTTTGCATCTGTTGTAGTACGTAGGTGTACGTTTTTTCTTCAATATAGGTAGCCTGAGCTTCTGGAGTAGCAAATGTCATACCATGCTTATCTATATCGTGAAGTAACTCCTGTTCATACTTGTGCACAAACGGGGAAAGATACGTATCAAAGGAAGAAAATGCTTGTGCTCCAGCCCATTCATTTTGCAGTGTACCAAGGAAATTGATCATTTGATTGACTGCCGCCTGAAGATTTTTTGCAGGAGCGGATTCAATACGGTTTGGCATTCCATTGAAACCTTCTTCCAGGAGTTGTCTCAGGCTCCATCCAGCACAATATCCGGAGAACATATCTAGATCATGAATATGATAATCCGCATTACGATGCGCACTTCCTACCGCTTCTGGATAAATATGAGAAAGCCAATAGTTTGCGGTGATTTTCCCGGAAGTATTGAGGATGAGTCCTCCAAGTGAGTATCCAGAGTTCGCATTCGCGTTGACTCGCCAGTCAGATCGGTCGAGGTATTCTTCCATGGTTTTTGCGACTTCTACTACGACATTTTTGGTTTCTCGTGCTTCTGCTCGCTTTTGCCGGTAGATGATATAGGCCTTAGCTACGCTATCAAATCCGTGCTTTATGAGTACTTCTTCCACGATATCTTGTGCGAGTTCTACACTCGGGATGCGAGAAGTCGTTCGACTTTCAATGAGCTTGACTACTTCGGTAGCGAGCTCATGAACACGAGTAAAATCACTTCCATCTGCCGCAATGATCGCTTTTTGAATAGCATCTTCGATTTTTTTGATATCGAAGGTAACAATAGCTCCATTCCGCTTATGAATCTTATAGACCGTCATAGGTTTCGAATTTAACAAATAAAACAGGGTGCTTTTGGGGTAATTTTCCCGAAAAGTGGCCCTGTTTTTCCTTGCAGAAAAAAGCATATTTATAAAAACAGGAGGACACCTTTCGAGTATTGGTATGAAAAGCGGTAAGCCTGTTTCTAAGAATTGCTATCTCCTTAAAAACTGAGGATGTAGTCAGTCTCACTTCTGCACAAGCAAAAGTATATATTCAATATGTTGTTATATAATTACAACTTAAACACTATATATAGTTTTTTCTGTTTGCAAATATTTTTATAAAAAAAAGAAATTAGCTCCATTTCACAAGCTAAACTAGCTATTTGATAATAGAAAAATCGTCAACTACCACCGAAAAATATACTTTTGACTTCTCCTAACTCGGAATATAGTACCGTCTTGAAAAAACAAATTTATGAACCAAATTACTGAAGTTGTGACTCCTCATATTTCTCAAGTACCAATCGCCATCATCAAGACTCGAGCGGTCATTATGCTTGATGGAAAAATCTTTCTCGGAAAGCTTGCGATGTGGGATTTTTATTGTCTACCTGGTGGGACACTCGAATACAATGAAACCCTCAAAGAAGGACTTCGACGAGAAATCATAGAAGAGCTAGGTATCGAACCCAAAATTGGGAAACTCGTATATACGCAAGAAATCATTCGTGATCAAGTAACAAAAATTGATTTTTGGTATTGGGTGGAAAATCCTGAAGATTTCGTTGCGATAGATCTGAGTCAAGCAAGTCACGGACACGAACACTCAGAAGTTGGTTTCTATAATCCAAGCACTCTTGATGCTGATGTACGACCAAGTGTCCTTCCCAAACTTATGAAAATCTGGGAATCTTCTGGTCCAGTTTTTGTAGAACAAATCGAAGCATAGTATCTACATATTGAATATACATAATCATAACCATTAACCCATGTCGAACCAAAATAGAAATGATGCTCTCCTTCACGGAGTTACCCTCGCTATGATTCTCGATTTTTTGGTCGATGAATATGGATTTGAAGAGCTTGGAGAAATGATTCGAATCAATTGCTTCAAGAGCAATCCTACCAAATCATCCAGTCTCAAATTTCTTAGAAAAACCGAGTGGGCACGACTGCAGGTACAGTGACTCTATGTACGCACTATGCTCGAAAAGCGAAATAATCCGGACGGAAAAGATACTCGGCTCGAAATAGAATAAAGAGAACTCAAAAAATTACCGTGAAACTTGATCTATCGTTTCACTTGTTTTTTCTTTGACCTGATTAGTGAGGATTTCCGCATTGTCAGCATTCCCAAAAGGTGTCTCTTCAATGAAGATTTTTTCGCCTCGAATCATGAGAGAAACAGCTTCCCCTGGTTGTATTCCTCAGTTTTTATAATCATTGACGGCCTCAATCACAAAATCCGTACAGCACTGATGCGTAAATATCAAAAGGTGATGTTGTTTATCGGAAATCTTTTTCAACTTTTCGAGTGAACGTGATACACGAGCCACAATGGCTTCATATGGCTCCATAGACTCAACAATTGGGCCAAAAGCTCCGAGTGCTTCCAGAGTTTCTGGAGTAAACTGACTCCAAGGTGATGTGCGGAAATATTCAGATACGGAAGTACCAGTTGGATTGGTAATTTGCTTATCAACCGGAACAGAAACTCCACCAATCATAACGGGTGTACCAAGTACCAGTCCACTGAGATATTCCCACTTAAATCCACGAGCTTCCTCAAAAACATCAAATATACCAATCTTTCGAATGGGTATTCCTGCTTCTGCAATAGCCTCCTCAAATATTTTGGAAGTTTCAAGAGATCGAGGAATCGGAGAACTCCAAATAGTTACCGAATCGTTGGAGTCCAATTTTTTCACAAAATCTGTTGCCTGGCTTTTAAGTGAAATAAGCTTGAGCGGATCCAGATCCTTGGCATTATCTCGATCACGAGTTTTCTCAGTTTCATTATAAGTAGCAACTCCGTGTCGAATAAGACTTACTTTCATGGATGAAAATTTAAAATTATACTTCCAGTAGTATAGCACCTCTTGATGTACTGGTCAAAAACATGGAGCTTTTCAGGATTGGTATCTCCAAAAACAGGAGGATACATCCGAATAATTCCAATCCAGAAAAATATCACTACACACCTTCTCATAATATCCGGGTCTGCAACATCTCGGTATTTGAAATACGCATTCAAAAAAACATGTGCCGCTTCAAAGTATGCGGGCGAGTCGTAGGTCAGTGCATCAAATGCCAGTACTCCAAGAAAATTGCCCACATCCACCGCTGGATCTCCATATGGTATACGACTATAGTCTATAAGAAATGGCTTACCCGCATCATTTATCAAAATATTGGAACCCCAAAAATCACCATGGAGTGGTACACAAGGGGTATTTTCAGCATAAACTGACTCAACATCCACTGACCGTAACATCATTTCGAGATACTGATACTTCCCTGTGTCAATCCCCAGCAAATGGTGGTTGCTTGGATAAGCCGCAAGGACATCCAGAGTGATTTGCGGATGAGCAAATACTTCGCGCTGTGATCTTCGTACCGCATCGGCGGTATTGGTGCCTGCTGGTATAGGACGATTATGAAGTTCAGCCAGCATTTTCCCGACATCGTACATACGAGCTATATCAAGTTCAGTAAGCTGAGACTGGTTTCGATACTCATCAATCTCTGACTGGAGTGAAAATCACTTCAGAAAATCTTGAACATGGAAATATTCTAGATCAGGAGCAAATAAATTATCTACCAATTTCCCTTGAGTATTCATTCCAAATATCCCGTATGATTTCACGGGACCTCCAGCTCGCTCATACATTTCGTGACTTATGGCAAAAGTTTGGAGTCGGTCTGAAGCATAGGCATATCCACCAACTTTGCTTTTACAGGTACGCAAAAATAGGGTTTTGGACTCCCCTTCTATCTGACAATTCACCTTAAAAGCACGAGAAAGCCATCCACCAGGGATTTCTTCAATAGTTTCTCGTACGAGAACACCAAAATTTTGAGTCCACCACGCTTCAAAAGCTTCCCCTATAGCTCATGGTTGTATCATATAAAAAATCAAAAATAGTATTCCTTCAAATTATGGTAATTCTCGGATTGGTCAAACTCAATCTGAATGTAGGTAGTTCTATTTCAAGTTAGATCTTGACTTTATCTCCAGAGTTCAATTATTGACATTTATATTTTGGTACATATATTGCAAAAGCCAAATCAACCAACAGGAGCCCATCATGGCAAATGACGAAAACAACTGGATTCCCATTACAAAAATAAATGAAGCCATGCTGCTTCTCAAACAAGGTCTCGATGAAATTGCGGAATGCTTGAAACTTGATCCACCAGCGGTATCTCCCCGAATTGACGAAGTGTTGGTCATGAAGTCATTCGATATGACCCATCACGTCTGGTTCGCCTATACCGAAGGCTACCGTCAAGTACTACTCCCACACTTTCAGGAAGTGATCGACGGTGTCATGGAACATAAACATGGCAATGTCGTGAAGCTAGATAGCCAAGATGGCGAAAAGTTTGATTTCCTTGTAAGCATCTGCTTCAAGGCAAACTACTATTTTGTCCTCGGCAACTACATGGCCGGATCTTATGAAGACCTGGAACAGCATGAGAACTGGAACATCGCCAAATCGCAATTCGTTGCCTTGGCCGCCAAACTCATCAAGACGATTCTCGATTGATTTCGAAATCTGTCATCCTCGTTTGGATCCGCCTGACCACCTGGTAATACGGGTGGTTTTTTTATGTTCAAGATATATCTATTCAAGTTCAATAAATCATTGTTTTCTCATAAAAAAGGGTAGAATATATGCAACATGTTATGGAAATGGAGCGACTTGCTTTGGACGCCATTGAAGCGACTTATTCATAGGTCACACTGTAGTATTTAATAAATTTCATCATGACAAAACTTACTGTAACTACCACCGTTCATGCACCCCTAGAATTTGTTTGGGACGCTATGTGGAATCCAATTCATATCATTCACTGGGGATTTGCTGATGGGACTACTTGGCATTGTCCATGGGCTCGATGAGAATCTCCAAAAGTATGAGGTATTTTTACTACCCGCATGGAAGCACGTGATGGGAGTTTTTGATTTGATCTGACGGCACAGTATACTAAGGTAGAACCTATGAAATCCATGAGCTATACTTTGGGTGAAATGAAGGAGTATTTTCTAGATGCTGGTCGGGTCGTTGATATCACCTTTGAGGAAACTCCAGAATGAGTGAAGATTACCGAAACATTCGATGCGGAAGCTATTCATTCAGAAGAACAACAAATAGGTGGGTGGCAGATGATTCTTGAGAATTTTAGGGGGTATGTGGAGGGGGTAAGTAGAGAATAATGTAGACGCTATCGTCAAAAAGACTATCCTTGCACGAATAGTCTTTTGAATTTTTCAGAACTTTTATCCAAGATATTCCCAAACTTCTTCATGTGGCCCCTTGGCTCCACCCTCTTCTCCTGCATGACAAATTGGGCAAGCGAAAAATGTTTTTCCCATAGAAACAACGTGAGCAGGAACATCTACCACAAGCTTACATACGACACATTGATATCTCCCTGCAACCGGAATTACTTCGGTCGACTTAAATGTTGTTCCAATAGAAACCATGAACATAAATATTACTAATAAACTACTTTATTTTCTAAAGTATTTTTATACTATACATCTACTTTATAAAAGCAAGTTAATTTTTAAAGTAAAGTGTATAAATTGCTTTATTTTAAAAAAAAATATAATTAGCTCAATATCATACCACTCACAAATGACCTCAGACTGCCCTATTCAATGACTCATGGAAACCATTTCCAAAAAATGGGTACTTCAAATTTTCAAAAGCTTGGAATCCGGTGCAACCACTTTTAGTAGTTTTCAGAAAGGTATTCCCGGTATTAATTCAAGAATTCTTACGGAACGTTTAGTGGAACTCGAAAAACATTGATTCATCAAACGTGAAATAGTTTCCGAGCGTCCTGTAAAAATCAAATACTCTTCTACTGAGAAATGTTTGCAAATTTTGAAGGAGTTTAATCGAATTGAAGCAATCATTCGATCTTGGGACTAATTATTACATCAGGAAATTTACAAATGTAACCTAGTGCACCTGTCGGGGCTCTTTTTTTCTCAGTGTCAATTTCGTTTTTCAAGCGAACTCCCCCTTCGAAAAACCCCTTGCCTAAAAAGCCAAACCACTGGCTTTTTACTACATCAACACGACACAAAAAAATCCCAACTTCTTACGAAGATGGGACTGTTTTTAACAAATGGTGGACCTGTCGGGGCTCGAACCCGAGACCTAAGGATTAAGAGTCCTGCGCTCTACCAACTGAGCTACAGATCCATGGTGCGGGGAATATATCGAAAAAACGGTGGAACGCAAATTATTTTTACACAAAACCAATCGTAAGAAAACGATTCTCCTCACTATACTCTCCCCTGCTTCACCAGTTCAAGAAATACCCTATCCAGAATATACTTTGGCTGGGCATTAGTATTCGCAATCGTGCGATAAGCCTCAGAGAGTCATTCGTATATATTTCCCCCTACCAAGCGATCACGCAACACCTGTTCTACGGCTTCCACAAATATGAGAGCATCCGAGCGATTGAACCACTTAGCATCTACGTATTTCTTCAAGGCTTCCATATTTCCTGCAAGAATATTTTTGACATACTCACGATCAGCATCACGAACCACCAATTGATTCATATCAGAAGATACACAGACTACCCGAGAAACAATCGTATCAAGTAAGCCCACAAAAGTAGCAGCTTGAAGCAAAAATACCACTCCGGGAATGCCATCTTCTAATATCTTGAGGAGCGCATTGGCAGTTTGATCCGTGGCTATATCAAATCTATCAATCACCACGAGTCGTATTTCTCAGCCCGTCTCAAAATAGAGTTGAGGAATCAACCTACGAATTTCTTCCACTCCAATGGAAGTATCTTTTTCTGGAGTAAAATAAAGAAAATTCCGTTCAGCAAAGGCGGGAAGGTCTTCATAACGAAGCGACATCCCAAATCGGGCCGATACTATTTTTGCAATATCTGCTCGACTCAGGACAAGCGGGAGTGGTGCTACTCCGTCGCGAATCATATCGATATATCGTTCCACCTGCATTTTGGGTTTTATTTTTGGATAAGGTGGATATTGTATGGGAAAACTTGTCTATGCAAATTCCGAATCTTTCAAATCGCTCGCTCGCTTTTCTGCTCCTCATAATTATCGCCTGTGTTGCGTATGCTGGAATCCAGTATGTTTTTTTTATGAATATAGGTTCAATTCGTTTCATAGTGAAGGATAGCACGACGTACGACATCACCCTCAAGCGTGCCAATATTGAACTCGGCAATCTCACATGTCAGGAATCTTGTAGCTTTGCGGATATTCCAGTGGGAGAATACCAATATATCGCCACCGCATCAGGTCGTATTACCATCAATAGCTCAGTCAAAGTATGGCGTGGGCAAACTATGGAAGAGATGCTTGAGTCAAAATTGGATGTACTCGCTGGCGATCTCACACCAGCAGACGAAACTCTCGGAAAGTACGAAGTTCGTACCAATCCTATACGGCTCATTGATATTAAAAGTAATCAAACGCTTGCTCGTTCCAGTACGGCTATTGGCTACTCGATGAGTTCTATGGCATATGGATATTTTCTAATGTTTGATGCCAATAAAACTATTAGCATCTACGAGCTTAATAGTAAGAAAATTCGCACCATGAACTGGTACCTCGATGAAATGCCAACTCACATCAAACGTCTCGCAAATCGGAAGTCTTTTGTGATCTATACCAAAGATCAAATGTATCTCTCTGATATTGAGACAGGGAAAATCGAAGAAGTCCGACTCTACGATGATATAGAAGCGAGTCCTACGGGAAGTATGATTGCTTTGATTCGAGCCAAAAGTATGGATAAAAAGCAATTTCTCAATCTACAAAATGAAACCGGAGATGTCCTTCTCGACATCGGAGTAGCTGGATCACCCAAAACACTTCAAACTAATATTAGTGATGTAGCTTCCCTATTTTGGGAGGGAACCTTTGGGATTCAAAAATCAAATGGTGATCGACAGCTTCTCAATATCAAATAGTACATGGCTACCAGATCTGTCTATACCAATACCATAGCCCAAATAGCAGGAAAAGTTGCCACCGCACTTATTTCGATTTTTCTCATTAAGATTCTGACGAATTATCTTGATGTCGCTGGATATGGTCTCTATGCCAAGATTTATAATTATCTCTCTATTTTCTCGGTCATTGCGGATCTATGACTTTACACGCTCAGTGTTCGAGAAATGAGTAAGAATATTGATAATCCACAAAAAGTAGGACAAATTGCTGGTATTTTACTAACACTGAGAACCATTCTTGGAATAGGAATCATCGTATCTTCCCTACTCCTTGCTATGCTCTTGCCAGGATACAATACTCCTGTTGCACTCATTGGAGTACTTATTGCTGGTATATTTACGCTATTTTGACTCTTGAATAGCGCTATTTTGTCAGTGCTTCAAGCCTATCTCAAGACGGAGTTTTCTTTTGTTTCTGTGACCGTTGGAAAGGTGGTCAATTTTCTTGCCGTGCTCGCAGTAGTTTGGGTGGTGCTTCCAAAACCTTTGCAAGGCACTATTGGAGTATTTGAAACCTCGGATGTGGCATTTCTTGCCATACTCGGAACCGGGCTCCTGGGAAATATCGTAATGACCGTTTTGTTGTATGGATATTCACGGCGTATTCTTCCGATTCGATTTCATTGGGACGTAGGATATATCAAAAAATTACTTTGGGAGTCGCTTCCTTACGGTCTCGCCCTGTTTTTCAATGTGCTCTTTTTCAAGGTAGATGTAGTTCTCCTATCTCTTTTGGAAGCTCCTGATATAGCTGACCATGTGGTAGCCCTCTATAGCCTACCGATGAAGATTATAGAAGTTGGAATGATGTTTGGGACGGTATTTCTCAACTCGATGCTTCCCCTTTTTACACAGTCCATCAATGACCATATCAAGCTGGAAAAACTAGTCAAGAAGTCATACGGCATACTTCTATTTTTTGGTGGAGCCACCGCGCTCTTTTTAACCCTCAAAAGTGAAATGGTGCTCCGACTCATTGCGAGTGAAAAGTATCTTGTTCCAGTTGGACAATATAGCTCAGTGGATGCATTGCAGATTGTGAGTTTTGTATTTTTTCTCTTCTTTACGAGCTCGTTATTCAACTACCTCCTCATTGCGAGTGGGAAACAAGGTCGACTTTTATGGATCAATGGAGCGATTGCTTTAGTTAATATTGTGGGAAATCTCATTTTGATACCCAAGTATTCCTTTATTGGTTCCGCTTGGGCGACGGTTTTTTCTCAGATTTTACTAATTATTTGTACCGCATATGCCACGCGAGATGTGATACGATTTGATTTCTCTCCAAAGACTACCCTTGGGATTGTAGGAGTACTTGCCCTCTCAGCAGCCAGTTTACTCGTGGCAAATGAGCTAGTAGTAGGAAGTGGAGGATGGGTAGTTCTCCTTGATTCGCTCGGGATACAAAGCCATGTGCAATGGCTCGCTATTGCGATGGATTTGAGTGTAAGCTCGGTTGCTTTTGGAGTACCCGCACTCTTATGATTTTGGTTGGTACAAAAGTATATTTCGAAATAATTCAACTGTATTGAAGTGGGGGTATTTTCTGATGAATATTGCTGGTTATTAAAGAGATTGATTTGGATAAATTATCTGCTAAAATCCCCCTAAGTTACCGCCACTCGCGTTAACCCCTATTTCCAACCATTTTATATGGTCCTACAAAAAATAAAGACTCACCTCTTTCCCAAGGGCTTCACCCTCATCGAGCTTATCGTAGTCATTACGATC